>NZ_WXWT01000007.1:0-15827 GCF_009904725.1 Vibrio sp. V43_P6S15P86 | reverse complement strand
CCTTGCGAGTTCATTGGTCATACCTTGGCTGATGCCATCCCACTAGAATCAGAACAAGCGCCTGCACGTGAGTTGCTTGGTTTAGAACAAGATAAAAAGTGGCTTGCTGTCCTGCCAGGCAGTCGTGGTAGCGAGTTAAAAATGCTCTCAGAGCCATTTATTGAAACCTGCAAGTTACTCCATAAAAAATTTCCAGAACTGGGGTTTGTTGTCGCGCTTGTTAATCAAAAACGCCGTGAGCAGTTTGAACAAGCCTGGAAAGAGCTAGCGCCAGAGTTGGACTTCAAGTTAGTTGATGACACCGCACGCAACGTCATCACCGCATCTGATGCCGTGATGCTGGCCTCCGGTACCGTAGCGTTGGAGTGTATGCTTCTCAAGCGTCCAATGGTGGTGGGCTATCGTGTGAATGCATTTACTGCTTTCTTAGCTAAACGTCTATTGAAAACGAAGTATGTGTCATTGCCGAATATCTTGGCGGATGATGAGCTCGTCAAAGAATATCTACAAGATGAGTGCACACCAGACAATTTGTTTACTGAGGTTTCTCGCTTATTGGAAAGCGACAATAAACCGATGTTAGATAAGTTTACGGAAATGCATCATTGGATTCGTAAAGATGCGGATCAACAAGCCGCAAACGCGGTTCTAAAACTGATTGAAAAATAGAGATTTATCATGGCTGTTAAACCAAAAGCGACCAAAACCAAAGTTGAACTCCCTCCGTTTGAATATCCGCAAGGTTATCAGCTTGTGGCCGGAGTCGACGAGGTCGGACGTGGCCCTTTGGTGGGAGACGTCGTCACCGCTGCGGTTATCCTTGATCCTAACAATCCTATTGAAGGGTTGAACGATTCGAAAAAATTGACCGAAAAGAAACGCATGGCATTGATTCCTGAAATCAAAGAAAAAGCATTGGCGTGGGCGGTCGGGCGTTGTTCTCCTGAAGAAATTGATCAACTGAATATTTTACAGGCGACTATGGTTGCGATGCAGCGTGCAGTGGCGGGGTTACAGGTTCAACCTGATTTGGTGTTGATTGATGGTAACCGTTGTCCGGAGCTGCCAATGGATGCTCAAGCTGTAGTAAAAGGCGATCTACGTGTTGCCGAAATCAGTGCGGCTTCCATTATTGCCAAAGTCGTGCGTGACCAAGAGATGGAAGAGTTGGATAAACTTTATCCACAATTTGGCTTCGCGAAGCACAAAGGTTACCCAACTAAAGTGCACTTTGAAGCGATTGAGCAACACGGAGTGATCAGTGAACACCGCAAGAGTTTCAAGCCAGTAAAAAAAGCGTTAGGCATAGAATAATCAAACGATCTAATTGGTGTTATAAACCCAACCTCTTTAGGTTAGAATCCCCAACAAAATAGAGTTACACGGTACCTGTTAATGTCAGATCCCAAATTCATCCACCTGCGTGTTCATAGTGACTTCTCGATGGTGGATGGCCTCAACAAAGTTCCGCCAATCGTAAAGAAAGTTGCTGAGCTCGGTATGCCCGCAATGGCGTTGACCGACTTTACCAACCTATGTGGTTTGGTGAAGTTTTACGGTACGGCGCATGGCAGTGGTGTTAAACCGATCATTGGTGCTGACTTTAAAATGCAGTCGGACGAGTTTGGTGAAGAGCTGACACAAGTGACTTTGCTTGCGGCGGATAATGTAGGTTATAAGAACCTGACGTTATTGATATCAAAAGCGTACTTACGTGGACATGTTCAACACCACCCAGTGATTGATAAAGCCTGGTTGGCTGAAATGTCTGAAGGCCTGATTGTATTATCCGGCGGTAAAAGCGGGGAAATTGGTCGCGGCCTTTTGAAAGGCAACCGTCAAATAGTGCAAGGGTGTGTTGATTTCTATAAACAGCATTTTCCAGATCGCTTTTATCTTGAGCTACTTCGTACCGGTCGTCCAGATGAAGAAACTTATCTTCACTTTGCGGTTGAATTGGCAGAGCAGCAAGACTTGCCAGTAGTGGCGACCAATGAAGTTGTATTCCTGAGTCCAGACCTATTTGATGCTCATGAAATACGCGTAGCGATTCACGATGGTTACACATTAGAAGATCCGCGCAGGCCAAAAAACTACAGTCCGCAGCAATATCTTCGTACAGAAGAAGAAATGTGCGAGCTGTTTGCTGATATTCCTGAAGCGTTAGAAAACAGTGTCGAGATAGCGAAGCGTTGTAACGTGACTGTGCGCTTAGGGGAGTACTTCCTACCAGCCTTCCCAACCGAAGGGATGAAAGAGACTGAGTTCCTAGTCATGAAATCCCGAGAGGGGTTGGAAGAGCGTTTAGAGTTCCTATTTCCAGATGAGGAAGAGAGAAAACGTCGCCGCCCTGAATATGATGAACGTCTTCAGATAGAGCTAGATGTTATCAACCAAATGGGATTTCCTGGTTACTTCTTGATCGTAATGGAGTTCATCCAGTGGTCAAAAGATAATGGAATTCCTGTCGGTCCTGGACGTGGTTCCGGTGCTGGTTCTTTGGTGGCTTACGCACTAAAAATCACCGATCTGGATCCACTAGAATACGACTTGCTGTTCGAACGTTTCTTGAACCCAGAACGTGTCTCGATGCCCGATTTCGACGTCGATTTCTGTATGGATAAACGTGACCAGGTTATTGACCACGTTGCGGAAATGTACGGTCGTGACGCGGTGTCTCAGATCATCACGTTTGGTACCATGGCGGCAAAAGCGGTAATCCGTGACGTTGGCCGCGTATTGGGCCATCCATTTGGTTTTGTTGATCGTATTTCAAAGCTGATTCCGCCCGATCCAGGCATGACGCTAGATAAGGCGTTTAAAGCTGAACCTGCACTACCTGAATTGTATGAGGCTGATGAGGAAGTTAAAGAACTCATCGACATGTGTCATATTTTGGAAGGCTGTACGCGAAACGCCGGTAAACACGCTGGTGGTGTTGTAATTTCACCTACAACAATTACCGATTTTGCGCCAATTTATGCAGACGCTGAAGGTCACTTCCCGGTTACTCAATTTGATAAAAACGATGTTGAGACCGCTGGCCTAGTTAAGTTTGACTTCTTGGGTTTACGTACCTTAACCATTATTGACTGGGCGTTAGGACTGATTAACCCACGCCTAGAGCGAGAAGGGAAAGAACCGGTTCAAATTGAATCCATACCGTTAGAAGACCCTGCCTCTTTCCGTTTGTTGCAAAACTCTGAAACGACAGCAGTATTCCAGCTTGAATCTCGAGGCATGAAAGAGCTGATCAAACGACTTCAGCCAGACTGTTTCGAAGACATTATCGCATTGGTAGCACTCTTCCGTCCGGGTCCTTTGCAATCGGGCATGGTAGACAACTTTATCGACCGTAAACATGGTCGAGAAGCGATCTCTTATCCAGATGAAAAGTGGCAACACGAGTCGCTAAAAGAGACGCTTGATCCAACCTACGGCATCATCCTGTACCAAGAGCAGGTAATGCAGATTGCGCAGATCTTAGCAGGTTACACGCTAGGTGGTGCGGACATGCTTCGTCGTGCAATGGGTAAGAAAAAGCCAGAAGAGATGGCAAAACAACGTGCTATCTTTGAAGAAGGTGCGATAAAGAACGGTATCGATGGCGAGTTGGCGATGAAAATCTTCGACTTGGTAGAAAAGTTCGCCGGTTATGGTTTTAACAAATCGCACTCTGCTGCTTATGCATTGGTTTCTTATCAAACTCTTTGGTTGAAAACACATTATCCTGCCGAATTTATGGCTGCGGTAATGACAGCCGATATGGATAACACGGAAAAAGTCGTTGGCTTGGTCGATGAGTGTTTCCGTATGAAGCTCACCGTGCTGCCACCAGACATCAACTCTGGCCTATATCGCTTTAATGTTGATGAAAATGGCGCAATTGTTTACGGTATTGGTGCGATAAAAGGGGTAGGTGAAGGTCCTATCGATGCGATTCTTGAGGCGAGAAATAAAGGTGGTCACTTTAAAGACCTATTTGATTTCTGTGCTCGAGTTGATCTAAAACGCGTCAATAAACGAGTGATAGAGAAGCTGATTTACGCGGGCGCGTTGGATCGACTAGGCCCACACCGCGCGGCGATGATGGCGTCACTCAATGATGCGGTAAAAGCAGCAAGTCAACATCACCAAGCTGAGGCGTTTGGTCAAACGGATATGTTTGGTGTGCTAACGGATGCACCTGAAGAAGTAGAGCATAAGTATACGCAGGTTCCGCCTTGGCCAGAAAAAGTGTGGTTAGAGGGCGAGCGTGATACCTTAGGTCTATATTTGACAGGGCACCCAATTAACGCCTACGTAAAGGAACTAAACAAATACACCAGTTGTCGACTAAAAGACGCAACACCTACGCGTCGCGACCAATCTGTCACGGTGGCCGGCCTGGTTATTGCCGCTCGTGTAATGACGACCAAGCGTGGTACACGAATTGGTATTATGACACTGGATGACCGAAGTGGTCGTATGGAAGTGATGTTGTTCTCAGATGCACTGGATCGATACGCTGAACTTCTCGAAAAAGACAGAATTTTGGTCGTTTCTGGACAGGTCAGCTTTGATGACTTCAACGGTGGCCTTAAAATGTCGGCGCGTGAAGTTATGGATCTCGGCAGTGCGCGCGAGAAATACGCTCGTGGTTTGTCGGTATCGATAGATGCAACTCAGATCAACGATCAGTTTTTTGAGCAGTTCAGCCGTATTTTAGAACCGCACAAAGCCGGAACCGTACCCGTCAATGTATACTACCAGCGTGCCGACGCCAGAGCGCGGTTAACATTGGGCACCGAGTGGCGAGTAACGCCAAGTGATACATTACTCGACGATTTAAAACAGTTACTTGGCAAAAGCCAGGTAGAACTCGAATTTAACTAAAAATTCAGCGCAATATGTTAGACGCTGAGTAAACAAGGATTCATAGATGAGCCTAAACTTTCTTGAATTTGAAAAGCCAATTGCAGAACTAGAAGCGAAAATTGAAGCACTACGTGATGTCTCTCGTCACGGTGGTGATTCTGCAATTGACCTGGATAAAGAAATCGAACAGCTTGAGAAGAAAAGCTTAGAGCTGAAGAAAAAAACCTTCAGCGACCTAGGCGCATGGGAAACAGCTCAACTGGCTCGTCACCCACTACGTCCTTACACGCTGGATTACATCCAACACGCTTTTGAGGAGTTTGATGAATTAGCGGGTGACCGCGCGTTTGCAGACGACAAAGCGATTGTGGGTGGCATGGCTCGCCTTGAAGGCCGCCCTGTGATGATCATTGGTCACCAAAAAGGTCGTGAAACCAAAGAAAAAGTGAAACGTAACTTCGGTATGCCGAAACCAGAAGGTTACCGTAAGGCTCTACGCTTGATGGAAATGGCAGAGCGTTTCAACATGCCGATCATCACATTTATCGACACGGCTGGCGCTTACCCAGGTGTGGGCGCAGAAGAACGTGGTCAATCTGAAGCTATCGCGAAAAACCTAAAAGTGATGTCTGGCCTTAAAGTGCCAGTAATCTGTAACGTTGTCGGTGAAGGCGGTTCTGGTGGTGCACTAGCAATCGGTGTAGGCGACTACGTGAACATGCTTCAGTACTCTACGTACTCAGTAATTTCTCCTGAGGGTTGTGCTTCAATCTTATGGCGTGATTCTGACAAAGCGCCGCAAGCGGCAGAAGCGATGGGTCTAACTGCTCCTCGTCTTAAAGAGCTTGAACTGATCGACGAAATCATTGAAGAGCCACTAGGCGGCGCTCATCGCGATCATGTTCAAATGGCAGCGAATATGAAAGCGACACTACTTCGTCAACTAGAAGATCTAGAGCAATTGGATGAAGAGACGCTACGTGAACGTCGTTACCAGCGCCTAATGAGCTACGGTTACTGTTAATTTCGGTGATTGCTATTAAGCGTTAGCTGATATCTCAAGTGATAACAGTTAAAATAGAAAGGGTTGGATGAGAGTCCAGCCCTTTTTTGTACCTATCGGATCGCTTATGGAATCGCTTTACCCGCATTTTGCTCAAGTTCTCGGCCGCTACTATCAATCAGGCACTAAGGTTGTCTTGGCGTTTAGCGGAGGAGTGGATTCACGTCTTTTACTCGAATTACTCAGTCGCTATCAACAAGCGCATTCGATAGAGTGTCACGCTGTGTATGTGCACCATGGTTTGAGCTCGAATGCCGATGATTGGGCCGATAAATGCTTACTTTGGGCAAAACAAGTGGGCATATCATGCTCGATTGAGCGAGTGAGCTTAGACATCAGCAATGGTGAAAGTATTGAACTTCTTGCTCGTGAAGCTCGCTATCAAGCCTTAACTAAGTACATTCAAGAAGGCGATATACTGTTGACCGGCCAACATGCTGATGATCAACTAGAGACTTTTCTCCTTGCTCTTAAGCGAGGCAGCGGGCCAAAAGGGTTATCTTCGATGGCGGAGAGTATGCCGTTTTCTGGCGGATCCCTAGTTCGACCATTGCTTACTATCAAGCGGAAGACCATCGAAGACGCGGCTACTAAGTTAGGCTTGGAGTGGGTGGAAGACGAAAGCAACCAAGATACTCGTTATGATCGTAACTTTCTTCGTCATTGTGTTATTCCTGAATTGTCTGGTCGCTGGCCGAGTATCCATCAAGCGGTTCAGCGCAGTGCAAGCTTATGTGCTCAACAAGAAGCGTTATTGGATGAACTATTGAGCGTGGTGTTTGAACGCGCTTTACAAACGGATCTAAGTTTAAGTATTGAAGAACTAGCTAAGCACAGTGAATTAGCGCGTGCGCGCTTGATTCGTATGTGGCTGGCTAAGCTTAATACTAGTATGCCGACTCAGGTACAACTCAATCTTATCTGGAATGAAGTCGCATTAGCTCAGCAAGATGCCAACCCCAAACTACAACTTAAACAAGGTGAAGTGCGCCGTTTTCGAAATCGTCTCTATTGGGTAACGGAAATCGCTGACGTCACTGAGTGGCAAAGTACGATTCAAGTCGATACCGTTTTATCGCTTCCAGAGCGGTTAGGGGAGCTGACCTTAACGACGAGTTCTAGCAACGCAACGATTGCGCTTCCGAGTCAGCCAGAATTGCTTCGCGTGACCTTCAATCCGGAAGGCTTATCAGCGCATCCAACCACGCGTAATCACAGTCGAAAGCTGAAGAAGTTGTTCCAAGAATACAATGTGCCAAGCTGGCTGCGTCGTCAAATTCCGATTTTGATGTACCAAGACCGAGTCGTTGCTGTGGCAGATCTGTTCGTTGATCAGGCGTTTAATGGTCAAGATTGTGAACTTATTTGGCGCAGGTAATGAAAATTCATGCCACAATGTCGATTATAAAATATAAAAATCCTTAAATAATAATTGATTAGGTGAAGCAATGAAGAAAACAATCATGGGCGCAATGGTGGCGCTAACCATGCTCAGTGGGCAGGCTCTAGCTGCGGGAGATGCCACAGCAGGTCAAGCAAAGGCAGGAGTATGCGCTGCGTGTCATGGCGCCGACGGCATTGCTGTCATTCCGGGTTACCCAAACCTGAAAGGGCAAAACGAGCAATACATTATCAGTTCAATTAAAGCCTATAAAAACAAAGAGCGAACAGGTGGTCTTGCTGCTGTTATGCAAGCTCAAGCTTCACTGTTGTCTGATGAAGATATCGCAAATCTAGCGGCTTACTACGCAAGTTTGAAGTAAACGCGAGTCTGAAAAAGCTTGGACGATTGGGCATTGAGCAGTCCTCACTGGGGTTTTATCAACTCACGATATTCGCTATGTTAATTTGCTCAATCTGGATTTTCGCTGGTGGATCAGAGACAAACATTGAATGTTGCGAAACGCTAAACGATAATAAGCGCAATCGATTGAAGCTTAAGGGATGAACATGAAAAAAATTGAAGCGATTATCAAGCCATTTAAATTGGATGATGTTCGAGAAGCGCTAGCTGAAGTTGGCATTACAGGGATGACCGTCTCTGAAGTGAAAGGCTTTGGTCGCCAAAAAGGTCACACCGAGCTTTACCGTGGTGCAGAGTATATGGTGGACTTTCTGCCTAAAGTGAAGCTCGAAATCGTTGTAACGGAAGATGTGACTGATAAATGCGTAGAGACGATCATTGAAACCGCGCAAACTGGCAAAATTGGTGATGGTAAAATCTTTGTGACTGATGTTGAGCGTGTGGTTCGTATTCGTACTGGTGAAGAAGACGAAGACGCGATCTAAGGTTTCTTGTTACCTGTCTCGTATTTATTATGCTAAAAGGGAGCCAAGTGGCTCCTTTTTTGTTTTTTACTTTCAGTGAAATCAAGTGACCCGAGGTTGGTTGTTCCAGTTTTAGGGTGCGTATATTCAGGTTTGTCGTATGTTTAAGCGTTTTTTTCTGGCGTTAGCTTTTCTTATTATGGCGGTATTGGTCGGCTTCCAGGTTATTTTCACCGTACCAGATCAGCCGCAAATCATTACTCAAACAGGCTCAGAGTTGACGCAGGATATTAGGTGTATCGAGTTTAGCGGCTCAAAAGCTCTGGATCAGGGCGGTGAAATCAATGTACTTGTCTGGAATATCTACAAACAGAACCGAACGAATTGGCAAAGTGCACTCAATGAATTCTCTGCTGATAAGCAGCTGCTGTTATTGCAAGAAGCCAGCATGACACCATCTTTTAAGCAATGGTTGGTGGATGGCAACTGGGTCAGCAACCAAGTGAGTGCCTTTAAGGCGCTGGGCAGCGGTGCGGGTGTGATTAGTATCGCTCAAGGGCAACCAGAAAAAGCCTGTGCTTATACGTCTAAAGAGCCTTGGCTGCGTTTACCCAAGTCTGCACTATACAGCCAATATCAATTAAGCAATGGCGAGAGACTCGCTGTGGTGAATGTACATGCAATTAACTTCACGGTTGGCACGCAAGAGTATGTCTCTCAGTTAACGGCTCTTGAAATGCTTTTAAAGCATCATACAGGGCCGATCCTATTCGCTGGAGACTTCAATAGTTGGAGTGAATCTCGCGTTAATGCGATGCGACAGGCCTTAAAAGCCGCGGACTTGCAAGAAGTGACGTTCTCGCCTGATCATCGAGTCCAATTTATAACGGGATTACCGTTGGATCACGTATTTTACCGAGGGCTGACCCTCAAATACGCGAAAGCGCCGCAGAGCGACGCTTCCGATCATAACCCATTGTTACTGTCATTTACGTTAGATGACTAGCTTAGGTCACCACAATATAAAGCGCCCAAATAACGTAGAAGAATACCCATGGCAGGCTTGCAATCACCAAGGCTTGCCCGCGTTCAAACTCAGTCCAAGTAAGCACAACACCGTAGCCGAGTACAATGTACCAAGGTAGAAGCAAAGGCAATGAGCTAGCGAACTGAGACCACTCACTGGTAAGCGGCAGTTTTAATAGACCATTGAGGCTGTTTAAATCTGCTGCGTAAGTCATCACCTGGCCATGCTTGAGCAATAGGCTCGCGTAGCTTGCTATATCACCTAGTACTGCTGGGAATAAGATTGCACACGACGCGGCAAACCACTTCCAGTAACCATATTGTTGCTTGCTTGCCTTCGTTGCAAGAAAGAACCAAAGCGCAAGCAACAGTAAGGTGGCAAAGCGGTTGAATACATCATTGATGATCGCACTTGCCATTAGCGTGTTTGGCTCTAATAGCTCAATCTGCTTTGGGTCGATTTGCTGAAACTGCGCGGCAAGTTGGTCACTGAGCCACGTGAAATCGACATTCGAAAAGTAAGCGCCCCAGAATAAAAACGGACTAAGCATCAAGAAGATGAACGGTTGCCATCCCCATCCGCCGCGTTGGTAAAGCGCTAGAAAGCAAGATGTTGGAGAACGAAAAATGTCCAACAGCATCACAAGTGGGTTGCTTGATGGGTTCATACACTTACCTTCGTTACGTCAACGTACAACTTAAGTTTTTGACCTGGTTGTAAGTATTTTTTCTTGTGTAGCGAGTTCCATTTCACGATGTCGTTCGTTTTTACTTTGAACTTGCTTGCAATGCCGCTAATGGTGTCACCAGAGCGAACGTTGTAGAAAACGGTACGAATCACAGCACCTTTGTCTGAGTCCTTCCAAATCACGAGCTTTTGACCAACGCGCAATGGATCTTTAGGGCCCATGCCATTCCATTTTGCTAACGATTTATACGACACTTTATTTTCACGTGCGATTGACCACAAACTTTCTCCAGACTGAACGACATGAGTGAGCTTGAGTTGTCCACGAGCACGTGATTGAGTCTTGCTTAATCGATTTTGTGCCGTTAGTGCGTATTTCGCATCGTCTTTTGTTGACGTCGGAATCAGTAGGTATTGGCCAATACGAATATTGTTATTCGACAGGCCGTTTGCACGTCGAATCACTTTTGTGGTTGTGCCGTATTTATTAGCTAGCACACTTAAAGAGTCA
This sequence comes from Vibrio sp. V43_P6S15P86, assembly GCF_009904725.1. NCBI lineage: Bacteria > Pseudomonadati > Pseudomonadota > Gammaproteobacteria > Vibrionales > Vibrionaceae > Vibrio > Vibrio sp. V43_P6S15P86. The sequence goes on along the minus strand of NZ_WXWT01000007.1, from coordinate 5,414 downwards.
CCAGACTTCACCTTGTAGCGAGCGACCTTCATCCCTTTACCACGGTTTTTCTCCACCTTAGTGAGAAAAGTCTCTTTTTTCTCTACCGGAATCAGAAGTTGGTGCGGACCTTCAGGCGCAGTTGACCATTGGTTGTATGCAGGGTTGTAACTTTGTAACTCTTTCACACCAATGCCGGCATAATCTGCAGCAATGGCTAGATCAAGCTGTTCTTTCGGATCGACAAGCGTTAGAACAGGCTTGTTTGGAATCGCAGGAATATTAAGTCCGTACTTGTCTTGGTTTGCGATGACATCAGCCAAAGCTAGCAGCTTAGGTACGTAACTGCTGGTCTCTTTTGGTAAGTCCAATGAGAAGAAATCGGTAGGTTTACCGAGCTTTTTATTCTTACGAATTGCGCTAGAAACACGGCCACCACCACTGTTGTAAGCAGCAATTGCATGCTCCCAGCTACCATCAAAACGCTCGTTTAGTTGTACAAGGTAGTCCAGTGCAGCATCCGTTGCTGCTGCCACATCTCGGCGACCGTCATACCAGTAGTTTTGCTCTAGTCCCATCATCTTTCCGGTGCCAGGGACAAATTGCCACAATCCAGCTGCACTACCATGTGAGTAGGCAAAGGCATCGAATGAGCTTTCCACCACCGGAAGCAAAGCAAGCTCCATTGGAAGTCCACGCTCTTCGATACGTTTTGTGATCATGTATAGAAAAGGAGTCGCACGCTTAGACACCGTGTAAAGGTGATTCGGGTGCTTTAGATACCACGTACGGTAGTAGTCCACTTTCTTATGGTTTGGAATATCCATTTCAAGTTGCATGGCGATACGTTGCCATACATCTTCTTGTTCCTGAGGGGAAAGAACTTTAGGCGCGTCGTTAGCGGATTTTTTTGCTAAAGACGATGTGTTGCCCGGTTGAGCCTTCGCTGCATTTTGTTTTGCAGTCTGCTCAGATTTATTGGTTTCTGGTGTAGAAGACGTTGAGTCTGACTGAGTCAATTGACAGCCAGATAATAACAACGCCAACGCCCAGGTATACTTCAAACGCATGGATTCAGCCTATTTAGGGCCTTTTTATCTTCACCTGCCTGTCGCGCAACACAATGTGCGTGGCAGTCGCAAGATAATAGACATCTTTTAAACACTAACTAATTAATAGAGGCAAAGAGCTTCTAAATTATGCAATGGGGAGAAATTCAAATAGATTTATATCAACCCCAAACGTAAGAGAAGCGCCAGTGGCGCTTCTCGAAAAATCAGCCCCTGATAATACTGGGGTCTTGCAAACTTACAAGCAGAAAATGGTTAAAATTCGTTCTTCCACTCACGCAAAGCAGTAAAAACCGAGCATGGATCGCTATTTTTAATGCGACTAGCAACAGATTGAACCACGTCAGGGTTGGTGGTTCGCAAGAACGGATTAATCCACTTTTCTTTGCGTATTGTTGTTGGAAGTGTCGGAATGTTGAGGGCTCGCAGTCGGTTTACATCATCGCGATATTGACGGAGCTGCTCATTATCGGGCTCAACCGCTAAAGCAAACGCCACGTTACTCGCGGTGTATTCATGCGCGCAGAAGACTTGAGTTTCTTCTGGTAGAGACGTTAGCTTGTTTAGTGACTCAAACATTTGCTCTGGCGTACCTTCAAAAATACGACCGCAGCCTGCGGAAAACAACACGTCACCGCAAAACAGTTTTCCGTCTCCAACGTAACCGATATGACCTAAGGTATGGCCTGGTAAACCTAGCACCAAAAAGATTTCGCCAAATAACTCCAGTTTGTCGCCTTCTTCCATGGGGGTGGTTAGGGTTGGAATTGGCTCAGATTTCGGGCCCACAACGGCGACTTCAGGAAAGGCACGCACTAAGTCTGGAACGCCACCAATGTGATCGTTGTGGTGGTGCGTAATTAAAATCGCTTCTAAAGTTAATTCGTTAGCCTGCAAGTACTCTAACACTGGCTTTGCATCGCCCGGATCAACGACTGCGCAACGCTTATCGCTATTTTGTATCAGCCAGATGTAATTATCATTAAATGCGGGTATGCTTTTGATCTCTAACACGATTCGTTCTCCGTCACCCATTTTAGTCAGGTGGTTAATGAAACCAGCACTCAGCAACAAAACTATACCACACCCGTCGACTTGGTCAGCAATGAACAACGGTCCGTGGGTGCTTGAGTCAATCCAGACCCGACTTGATGAATGGTGTCCGAAACTCTTCGGTTACCATATGCTCAAACTGGGCGGGTTGAGCTGTGAGCTAACCAGCTGTAATTGTAACATTCAACACCAAGTCAACGTAGATATCCAGAACCCGTTGCATAATGTGATTGCAGATGGTTACGAATTGCCCTTTTTGGAAAAAAGCTTTGATGTTGTGATTCTCGCTCATCAGCTCGACTATGCAAGCGATCCACACCGTTTGCTACGGGAAGTCGATAGAGTGATGATGGATGATGGTTATTTGATAATCACTGGATTTAACCCACTAAGTTTGACTGGATTAGCGAGTTTGCTTCCTTGGCGTAAACATAATTTGCCTTGGAGTGGACGAATGTTTACGTCGAACCGCATCAACGACTGGTTAGGATTACTTAATTATCAAGTGATTCATTGCGATCGTTACGCGCTGTTTCCGATGAAGCACTACCGCACGATGTGGACATGGTTGGAAAACAGTCTCGGTGATTGGGCGTCACCTGCAGGGAGTTTGTATTATATTGTGGCACGGAAACGAACATACCCTCTCAAGCCTATCAAACCGCATTGGCGTTTGAAGAAAAAGCTCACACCACTAGGGGTGATGAATCGAGAGGGCAATACTATGAGGAAAGAATCTCGTTAAGAGGGTTGGTAACCGGTATCTTCCTCGGTTGGGTTTTCTGCGGCGGTACGGGCTAGCTCATCACAAATTTCATTCTCACGATGACCAGCGTGGCCTTTTACCCAGTGCCATTCAACTTGATGGCGTGCAGTTTCTTTGTCTAGAGCTTGCCATAGATCGGCATTCTTCACGGGTTTTTTATCCGCTGTTTTCCAGCCACGCTTCTTCCAGTTATGGATCCACTGAGTAATACCTTGGCGCACATATTGACTGTCAGTCGTTAAAGTGACTTTACAAGGTTGTTTTAACGTCTGCAGCGCGACGACAGCCGCCAACATTTCCATGCGGTTGTTGGTGGTTAGCGTGTAGCCTTTGGAAAGCGTCTTTTCTACGTCTTTGTAACGCAATACAATGCCGTAACCACCTGGTCCTGGGTTACCTAAACAAGAACCGTCAGTGAAAATCTCAACGTGTTTGGTCATATTTTTTGGTACTATTAGCCGAAACATTTAATAAAGCATAGTCTGACATACATAACCTTATGAATACCAGCAGCAATTCTGAATATAACCGCATTGTCGTTCTCGATACCGAAACCACAGGTATGAACCGCGAGGGTGGTCCTCACTACATGGGACACCGCATTATTGAAATCGGTGCCGTGGAGATCATCAACCGTAAGCTGACTGGTCGTCACTTCCACGTTTATTTAAAACCCGATCGTGAAATCCAACCAGAAGCGGTTGAAGTTCACGGTATTACGGATGAATTCTTGGTTGATAAGCCGGAATACGCGAGCGTGCACCAAGAGTTTCTTGAGTTTATTAAAGGTGCAGAACTTGTTGCCCATAACGCGCCCTTCGATACCGGCTTTATGGATTACGAGTTTGGCATGCTCGATCCTAACATCGGCAAAACGGACGACTACTGCAAAGTGACCGACACCCTTGCTATGGCGAAGAAAATCTTCCCTGGCAAGCGAAACAACCTTGATATCTTATGTGAACGCTACGGTATTGATAACTCGCACCGTACACTCCACGGAGCTTTGCTCGATGCTGAGATTCTAGCCGACGTTTACCTCTTTATGACGGGTGGTCAAACGAGTCTAGAATTTAACGCGAATAAACAAGAGGGTGGGGTAGAAACCATTCGTCGTATTGAAGGAAGAAAAGCGCTAAAGGTTTTGCGCGCAAGTGCCGATGAACTAGAAGCTCACCAAAAAAGATTAGAGTTGGTGAACGACTGTATTTGGCATCAATAGGAGAAGCTATGCTGAGGGCTTTGTTGGTCGCGTTTTTAGCGATATGGAGTAGTCTCTCGAGTGCATCGAGTGAATCTGCTATGTCTTTGTTAGACAATCGCTTTCGAGTGGATCCAACCATCGAGCAGATCACTTTTTTAGTTTATCGTGAGCAAAGTTCTCAGCCAGTTGTTTTAGTCCGCCCTGACGGTAAAAAGTACTATGCTTGGGACGCCTACGACAATGTACGTTGGTACCAAGAAGCCTCACTCGATATTATCTCCGTTGACAACCCTATGCCAGGCCCATGGCAGGCTGTGGGGAAAGTCACTCCTAAAAATAACATCCGCTTAATTTCTCACTTAAAGCTCAGCACGGATGTGTTCCCAAACCGATTATATAATGGGGAAGCGCTTAAGTTTACAGCTCGCCTAACCTCCGACGACAAACCTCTTGTACTGCGCGACTTCCTTGACCGCGTGAATTTGCGCGTGACATTTACCAAGTTTGTCGAAAATGAAGATGAGTTGATCAAAGAAGCACGTCCAGTGCCGATGGTTGTGGGTGAGTTTGCTGATGATGGCCGCGGCTTGGATGAAAAAGCAGGGGATGGTGTGTTCACTGTCCAACTACCAATAGATGTTGAGCCCGGTAAGTACCGTGCGCGAATCACCTCTGGTAATGGCGTATTCTTACGAGCGCAAGAGCAAGTCATCTTGGTTTATCCGAACCCAATTTCTCGTACTTTTATTCAGGCGCGCAATCCTGACAAACCACACCAATTGGTTGTGAGTGGTGAGCAAGGTATGATCGCGCCAGGCTCAATCGCAGTCACGGCGGAACAAGATGCACCCGATGGCTTTGTTAGCTACAGCCAAGGCCAGGTTTCTAAAGATGGAATGAGAACCACGCTGAACCTCAATAACGACGCTGAGCTTGGTAAATACGCATGGCGCGGCGAGATCTTTGCCACTGATTTTGCGACGCAACGTCCACTGGTGTTTCCTATTCCAGAGCAAACTTTCAGTGTTGTTGATGACGTTGATCTAGAAGCCGCTCGAATTGCAAAAGAAGCTGAATTAGCCGAGCAGCGCCGTATTGAAATGGAAAAGCAAATTATCGCTGAGCGGGAGGCTGAGCGTAAGCGCAGCATGATTATTATCGCGGTGGGTAATGTGATAATGCTGCTGATTGTGATCCTTGCATGGATAGTCTGGCGCAAAATTAAAGCGAAACGCGATGCCATGCCAGAGATGCAGTTAGAGGTGCCAAAGAAATAGTAGTAACACATAAAGCGAGAAACGGAGCCAATCGGCTCCGTTTTTTTTTCAGTTTAAGTTTGAGA
>NZ_WXWT01000466.1:0-16079 GCF_009904725.1 Vibrio sp. V43_P6S15P86 | reverse complement strand
CCTTCAATAGCATCGGCTTTACCAGTATTGAATTCATAATCTTCATGCATTTCTTTCTGCATTTTCTTCACGCGCTTCTCAATACGTTTGCCTGTAATTAATGCTGCGATGGTCAACGGAATCGCAATGATCAAGCTAAATACTAATGTAAAAAAGCCCGTAATCAGTGCTAGTGCGGTAACAATAATCCGATTCATAATCATGACCTCTCTGTAATTCATGTGTTCAGATTAATGCTGTGAACATGAACAAAACATGAATGATAGTCTTCACTTTGTCCGGAGAGTGTCAAATGAGCGAAATGAAAAAACGCCTGAGGGTGATCAGGCGTATAAACGGGGAAAAATATTAGTAATGCGCTTCGCGCTTATTATTTAGAACAAATATGAGATATTGTCCGTTACGCTATGTGGTTAACGTTGTGGAGCAAAGTTCACCTATCGAGGGAATGTTTGGTAACGAACACCCATCATTTGTTCCATACAGTGCACAACCTGGCAGCTGTAACCGAATTCGTTGTCGTACCAGATGTAAAGTACGCAACGTTTGTCTTGTGCGATAGTCGCTTGACCATCCACGACGCCTGCATGGCGAGAACCAACTAAGTCAGTTGATACAATTTCTGTTGAATCGGTGTAGTCAATCTGTGCCGAAAGCTCAGAGTTCAACGCCATTTCACGCAAGTAATCGTTCAGTGAATCACGGTCTACGTCTTCACCTAAGTTTAGGTTAGCGACTGCCATCGAAACGTTTGGTGTCGGTACGCGAATTGCGTTACCTGTTAGCTTACCAGCTAGCTCTGGCAGTGCTTTTGCTACTGCTTTAGCTGCGCCAGTTGAAGTTAGAACCATGTTCAGAGAAGCACTACGTCCACGGCGGTCACCAGAGTGGAAATTGTCGATCAAGTTTTGGTCGTTTGTGTATGAGTGCACGGTTTCGATGTGACCAGAAAGGACACCATATTTATCATTCAGCGCTTTAAGAACCGGCGTGATTGCGTTTGTGGTACAGCTCGCTGCAGAGATGATGGTGTCATCTTCTTGAATAACTGATTCATTTACACCGAATACAACGTTTTTGATGTCACCTTTACCTGGTGCCGTTAGCAGCACTTTCTCTGCACCTTGACACGCTAAGTGTTGGCTTAGACCTTCAGAATCACGCCAAACACCTGTGTTATCAACAACAAGCGCGTTGTTAATACCGTAAGCAGAGTAGTCCACTTCGCTTGGATTGTTTGCGTAGATGATTTGGATGTAGTTACCGTTAACGATCAGAGCTTTAAGTTCCTCATCGATCACGATGCTACCGTTGAACTGACCGTGGACTGAGTCACGACGCAGTAAACTAGCACGCTTCTCTAAATCGCCTTTTTTACCGCCACGAACCACAATCGCTCGTAGTCGTAGTGGGTAACCTGGGCCACTTTTCTCGATCAGAAGGCGAGTTAGTAGTCGACCAATGCGACCAAAACCATAAAGAACTACATCACGCGCTTTCAATGAAGAGTCTGCATCGCGTGCGCCATCAAGTGCAGTGATAAGGAAATCATTTAGAGACGCAGTATCGTCATGCTCATTCCAGTACTTAGTTGCCAATTGGCCAACATCGACACGACACGAAGAAATGCTCATTTCACATAGCGCTTGAATGATAGGCATTGTGTGCTCAAGTGAGAGTGGGCTGCCTGTATAACGTCTTGCAACGCGATGAGTTTTGAGAATGTCTATAGTAGTAGCATTGATAAGCGTTTTACCAAACAGAACCACTTCGATTCCTTTTTGACGATATAGCTTACCAATTAGAGGGGAAATAGATTCAGCAATCGTTTGGCTAGTTTGCCAGTCTTGGAGATATTTCTCTGGACTCATTGTTGTATTAGACCTTTCACGTTTTGGGGGCTAACCATACTCTCTGCTGTTGCCTCTTCGGCAGCGTGCAAGAGTGTGGTGGGTTATGTAATCGGGTTGTAATAGTTATGTGTGCGGATTCTAAGGTCGGAGCCCTTATTCTGCTAGGAAAATTAAATCCAGTGTAAAACACTAGTTAAGGTCGTGTTAGTGGTGAATTAATGTGACTAAAGCGGTGGTTTTCACGTATTGACATTTAAAAAGTCATCCACTTTTTTCGCGATGATAATGTGTGTTTTCAAATTAGTTTTGTTGTCACTGTTAATTCGTTTGCATTTTTGTGTGATTTGTCTCGATAAGGCAACGAAATAGGTGAACATATGGTTTGGAATTTTATGAAAAGTGATGTGCATCTTAGGTATGAGTGAAACTTCACTGTTTGTACTCAGCTTGAAGATCAAAAAGTATGATTCGAGTCACAATTACCATTTCATTGACCGATGGCGAAATAAGCGGAATGACCATGGTTTTGGTAGGTGAATGTTGTTTTAAAGTAACCATGTCGTATATGCCTTTCAATGCTAGAAACTAGTCTAGTATTAAATAATCGGATGAGATCAACCATTGGGCTGATGGATGTTGAGATTATCAATAAAAACACGCTTAGCACTCCTCGCACTATTACCCACGGTGGTGATAGTGGTTTTTGCAGTTCAGCAGTTTTCTGACAATGCGTTGCGCGTAAGCCGTCTCAATCAAACGGTAATCAATATCCAAGGTTTCCAGTTGATATCCCAAGCCTCGCATTTTATATACTCCATAGAGAAAGCACGCCGCCAGCCTACGCTTCAAGCATCAGCCGCACTTAATATAGAAGAACAAGACGGTGTTATTTCTTCCATGCATCAAAAATTCGTCAGTAACCCCAATACCGCTGAATATGCTGATGAGCTGAAAGAGGCCATGCTAGGGGTATTATCCGGTAGGTTGGACGAGATGGATGACCTTGGCGATTGGGCATTTCAACTGCTTCAAAATATGTCGCGCTCTTTGCTACAAAATCATCAGTGGTATGGCAGTGAGGACGGTATTCGAATGCAGAATTTTATTGCTTACCTTGCTCAGCTGTCTTTTTGGACACAGAAAGAAGCCTGGTTGACGCATCGCCTAGTTCAAGATCCTAAGAGTCGGTTGAGTCAGAGTATGTTTTTTCAGGCTATTGATCGACAACAGCAAAATTTGGATGCGTTTTTAAATTTAGGAGGGTCATACGATCAAGTTGATAAACTGCTAGGCTTGTTTACGTCGCCCAGATATCAGAGAAATTTGGCATCTCGTGGGCGATTAATGTCAGGGGACATGTCACGTAGTGACTATGAAGCGTATTTGAGAGAACTCGATTTCCGTGTGCAACGCTTGCAAGTACTCATTGATGGGTTCACGAAACAAACAGAGCAGTCGCTCCTAACACAAGTTCATGAACAAAAGACCAATATTGCGATGATTACCTCTGGCGTTATTTTGGTTATCGTCATGCTTTGTTGGCTTGGCTTTGGCACTTGGTTTCGGGTTAATAGCAAACTAGATGCGATTATTCATACCTTAACGGCGCTGATCAACGATGAAGAGAAACAGACGAAAGTCAAAGTCGATGGCAGTGATGAACTGACTATTTTCGCTCAGCAAGTGAATCGAGTGGTTGAAGAAAAGCAGAGACAAACAGACGAAATACTCCATGCTAAAGAGTCAGCAGTGTCTGCTAATCGCGCTAAATCAGTATTTCTTGCCAACATGTCGCATGAAATACGTACCCCCCTAAACGGTATTATGGGCATGACGGAGATACTCTCTCAAAGCGAGTTATCTTCCCATCAGCAAGAAGTCGTTGATGACATTGACTCTTCATCTCAAACATTACTTACCTTGCTTAACGATATTTTAGATCTTTCTAAAATCGAATCTGGTCGACTGGAGTTGTCGCTAGTCGAGGCCGATATCCGAGAAGTGGTGTACCAGTCGATGGTTTTATTTCAATCCAAAGCCACATCTAAACAGCTAGAGCTGGGGATTAACTTAGCTGAAAACATTCCAACTCGAGTGATGGTTGATGATCATCGCATCAAGCAGGTCATCACGAATCTGGTATCGAATGCGGTCAAGTTTACCGAAAGCGGTCACATACGTGTTGATGTCAGTTATGACGAGTTACCTGAGAACGAGCGCGGAACGCTGATGTTTAAAGTCGAAGATACCGGGATAGGCATTGAACAAGATAAGTTAACGACGATTTTTGAACCCTTTACTCAGGAAGATGAAGGGGTGTCGAGGCAGTTCGGTGGAACGGGACTGGGATTGGCAATTTGTCGTCAACTGGTATCCATGATGGGAGGGCAGCTTATAGCGACATCCACCAAAGGAGTGGGCACATGCTTTGAATTCTCTATTGAGGTTGACGTTATTCCGATGTTTGGCTGGCGCTCGGACGTGATAAATAAAGGGCTCTTGATCTGCACAAATTACGATTACGCTGATCAACTTTTGAAAGAGTGTCGATTAGCGAAAATCAATCTCTTTGGTGCGAATAATGTTAATGAAGTAAAAGCAATAAACGATGACTTTGATGTCATATTTCTGTGCCATAGTGACGACTCCAATACGGATGAAGCCTTAGATGAGTTGTCACTCAAGTATGATCTTCGTCGTGTGATTATTTGTCAGCATCATCTATCCACTCCCTACGATAATGCAGAAAGAGTACATGCTGTGCTCACATTGCCTTTTCTTGGCAATCGATTTAAGCATGTCATTGACGATTTAGCGAAGGTAGAAAAAACCATTTCAAGTGACGCTGTCACTAATGGTATTCCAAAGTCTGAATATCGAACGTCGCGCTCTCACAGGAGGATCTTAATCGCGGAGGATAACTTGATGAATCAGAAAATCGCGAGTTTCTTTCTGGATAAAGCAGGATATGACTATTTGATAACAAGCAATGGACAAGAAGCGTTGGAAGCCATCACAAAGGGAGAAGAATTCGATGCAATTTTAATGGATTGTATGATGCCGGTGATGGATGGACTGACCGCGACGAAAGAAATTCGTCGTTGGGAAAAGAAAGCCGGGCGTGAGAAAACGACCATTATTGCGCTCACCGCGAGTGTTTTGGAAGAAGACATTCACAACTGTTTTGCTGCAGGTATGGATGCTTATTTACCTAAGCCTTATAAATCGAATCAGCTATTTGAGCTCTTCAATGAATTAAAACTCGCCTAAATCGATAACATTTCAAGACGATAAAGCCCCAATCAAAGGGGCTTTATTTTAACCATGCATTGTCATACGTTTGCTTGAGCGCCAGCGAGTTTACGTATGGTTTGTCGATAGGTTAGGTAAGCGGAAATGCCCGCCAGAATGTTGCCGATACAAGCGCCTAAAAGTAGACCTCGGATTCCTCCCATTTGAGCGCCAACCCATAAGCAAGGAAGGAAAAAGACAAACAAGCGTAGCGCTGAAATGGTGAGCGCGGTGTAAGACTTACCTAATGCATTGCAAAGAGAAACCATCAACATACATACACCTAGTGAACCTAAGCTGATAGGAACAATCAGCAAATGCATTTCTAATACTTGCTCTACTTGAACATCACTGGTCATCAGTAGTGCAAGTGGGTTTGCGACGGCAAACGTAATGGCTGCGATCAAAAGTTGAAAGCCCAGAATGAATTTTACGGCAATACTGACTAGCGATTGGATATCTTGGTAGTTTTTTGCGCCAAGTAAGCGCCCGACCATTGGGGGCATAGACATTGTCAGCGCTAACACCGAAACGATAGCAAAGAATTCGTAGCGTGAACCGAGCGCCCAAGCGGCGACTGCTGCGGTCCCGAAGCTTGCCAATAACTTTGTTGCTAACATGGACGACAACGGAGGCAGCAGTTGGCTGATCATCGCAGGTCCCATGATGTTACCGATAGACGCAACACTTTTAGCTACGTTGAGGTCTTGCCACTGCGTTGTTGCCCAGTGATTCTTCTTTACGCGAGGCGCGACGACTAAAATACCAAACCCAAAAGCAACGATTGTTGCTATTGCGGCTCCGTTAATACCCAAGTCAAACGTGAAAATAAATAGTGGATCGAGCACAAGGTTCACACCGCTGGTCACCATCATCATTGTGCCAGGCAACATGGTGTTGCCATTAGCTCGGCAAATACTGTAGTAAAAATATAAAACCGCTCCAGTCCATGAACTTAGCAGCCACCAAGGCCAGTAGCTGTCGATAATCGGCATTACAGATTCTGGAGCACTTAATAGAGATAAAATGGGGTAGCGCAAAAGCCAAATTAGCCCTCCAAAAACGGCTACACCGATTGAGCCAATCATCAAAACTAAGCCACCGAGCTGTTTGGCATAACGACTTTCATTCGCACCAAGCGCTTTAGAAATGACAGCGGTCGTGGCGATACCTAAACCGACTTGAATGCCGATAATGACCATTTGCAACGGAAGAGTAAAACCTTGAGCGGCCAAAGGTAAAACGCCGAGCTGACCGATAAACGCACTATCTACAAGCTGAAAGCTCATTAAAGATAGAACGCCAAATAGCATTGGCCAAGTCATCGTAAATAATTGTTTTGCAAGTGTTGGTTGTGTACTTGTCGTAGTTGAGGACATAGAAAGCTGAATGCGTTAGGAATAAGAGTTGGATTGATTGTACACGGCGCTTAGTTTAGAGACAAAAATAAACCCCGAGTAAGGTAGCCTTACTCAGGGTTGGAAAATCTAGCTTAAGCGTTTATTTTTTGCCGCTAGTTTGCTTGTCTTCTTCAGTCAGTTCGCGAATACGACGGCTGATGTCACGACGTGCTTTAGAGATTTCTGCACTTTTGATGATGTGGTCATCAACACGATCTTCGTAGTCTGCTTTCATATTTTTGATGATTGCGACGATTTCATCGTGAGTCATTTCTGGTTTGATGTAATCTAGAAGGTTTTCTAGAAGGTCAACACGTTTGCGGTTATCACGAACTTTCTTTTCGTTATCAAGCAGCTCACGTTTTAGTTTGTTTTTACGACGAGCTTGGTTAACGATTTCAAATACGCTACTCATAGTTCTCTTTCCTAATTTTATGAATATCTCCCTCGATTAAAGCACAACATCCAGTGGCATAACAGTCTTTAGATCAATCACAATGCAGAGTTGAACATTTCTCAACCAATTGCGATGTGTCTACATAATCACGCTTCTTTAATCGAGTTTTGGGCAACATCGTAGAATCCATCGATGCATTGTCATAACGTGGCCTTCACTATATTATCAACACCATTGAATGCAAAATGATGAACTTGATATGGACTCTGGGAACACTGCGGAGCAAGTAAGTAGTCAAGATAATGAGCAAGCCACTCGCTCTGTGGCTGAAAAGTTAAAAACAGCGTATATCAACGCTCGCGAGCAACTCGAAATCATCGAAGTTGAGCTGAATCGTTCAAAAATAATGATGGTTGATCAAGATGGCAATTTGACGAAAGTGCCAATTCTCTCGGAGCATTGATACCTGACCCGATTCGCAAAGGGTGCCAGGTCTTGCGCTATGCTTTAGCCTGACACCGACACCTGAATCGTTAACGCTTCTTGCATCTCTTTGCCAATGTATGATGCATGATTTCGAAGCGATTTAGGTACCAAGTCAAATGCAAAAATAATAAGGAAATGCATTATGAAAGTTGAGCTAACGGCAATTGAAGCACGAGTCATTGGTTGCTTGATCGAAAAAGAAGTCACCACCCCAGATCTTTACCCCCTCAGCCTAAACGCTTTAACCAACGCGTGTAATCAAAAAAGCAACCGTGATCCCGTAATGTCGCTCTCTGAGTCAGACGTTCTCGATGCCGTTGATGCTCTAATTGAGCGTAGGCTCGTCAGTGACGAAAGTGCGTTTAACAGCCGTGTTAGCAAGTATCAGCACCGTTTCTGTAATACGGAGTTTGGTGATTTAAAACTGACAGAACAAGAGAAGGGAATCGTGTGCTGTATGCTTTTGCGTGGTGCTCAAACGCCTGGGGAAATTCGCACTCGTACCAATCGTCTCGCGACATTTCATGATGTAAAAGAAGTTGAAACGGTTCTGGAGCACTTAGCAAGCGAAGACAAAGGGCCATTAGTGGTCAAGTTACCGCGTGAAGCCGGAAAGCGAGAGTCACGCTATATGCATTTGTTCTGTGGCGACGTTGACGTCTCTGAGCTAGCAGTGCCAGTGTCAGCGGCTGGCTCTAATTCTGATCGAGCCAGCCAGTTAGAGCTCGAAGTTGCTCAGCTTAAAGAAGAGCTCGATGAACTAAAAGCTAAGGTCGAGTCACTACTTTCATGATTGAAAATACAGCGCAGCGTTGGAGTGTCTATTTGATACGAAATAACCGCAATGCGCTGTATTGCGGTGTCACAAACAATGTTGAGCGAAGATTCAATCAGCACCAAACGGGCAAAGGAGCGAAAGCTTTAAAAGGAAAAGGTCCCTTAGTATTGGAGTGGTCTTCGGATTTTGATTCAAAGACACTTGCCATGCGGGCTGAGTATTATATTAAGCAACTAACAAAAGCTAAGAAAGAGCTACTTGTTACGTCAAAAGCAAGTATTGTCGTTGATGAAAATCAGCAGATGATGTTAGAAATGGCTTTATCGAAATAAGCGTTCGCGACATGCCGAATAACAAAGAAACCGTCCACTGAGGCGGTTTCTTTTTAGTTTTGGAGTACCATGTAAGAACAAACTGACGCATAATGGGTTGGTGTTCTGTTTAAACACTCAGAGTATGAAAAGGAGAAATGATATTTTGTGACCTTACAATTAGGTACACAATAAACGTTTATTCGTTCCAACTCAGACTAAGAACCAATTTATTATTGAAACAGGCACTCAGAGGAAGGTAGATTACAAGAGTAAAGGATGACTCGGCTAGGTAACGAATAGAGCTGAATTAGGCTCATAAAAAGCTAAAAGAGCAGTAGATGAAAAAAGCGTTAGTATTCTCCCTGATGTCAATGGCCACTGTCGCGCCGATAGCGCAAGCCACTCAAGTCCTCAATGGGTATTGGGCATATCAAGAATTTTTAGACCAGTTTCCAGAACAGAAGCAGTTAACGAATGCGTTGGCTGACGCCGTGCGAGAGACTCCTGTTCCGGTTGAAAGAGACAAAAAGCGTCCGTTAAAAATTTCTGTGGTTTATCCAGGTCAACAGATTTCGGATTATTGGATTCGAAATATCGACGCATTTGAACAGCGTTTAGATAAACTCGATATCGACTATCAACTTAATCAAGTATTTACCCGTCCCAACGCAGATATTAAACAACAAAGTTTGTCTTTAATGGAAGCGCTGAAGAGCAACTCCGATTATCTGATTTTCACTCTCGATACCACTAGGCATCGTAAGTTTGTTGAACACGTCTTAGACTCAAAGAAAACCAAGTTGATCTTACAAAATATCACTACACCGGTAAGAGATTGGGAGGATCACCAACCGTTCCTTTATGTTGGTTTTGATCATGCTGAAGGCAGCCGTGAGCTTGCCGTGGAGTTTGGTAAGCGTTTTCCAAAACAGAGCCATTATAGTGTGCTCTACTTTTCAGAAGGATATATCAGCGATATCAGAGGTAATACCTTTATCAATCAAGTCAACCGTGATAACAACTTTGAACTACAATCTGCTTACTATACCAAAGCGACAAAGCAGTCTGGGTATGAAGCAGCAAAAGCGAGTTTGGAAAAATACCCTGACGTCGATTTTATTTATGCGTGTTCTACAGATGTGGCGCTAGGGGCTGTTGATGCGCTGAAAGAATTAGGGCGTGAAGATGTCATGATCAACGGCTGGGGTGGCGGCTCTGCAGAATTAGAAGCGCTTTCGAAAGGGGAGTTAGACGTTACTGTTATGCGTATGAACGATGATACTGGCATTGCAATGGCAGAAGCGATTAAGTGGGATCTTGAAGGGAAACCCGTTCCAACCGTTTATTCTGGTGATTTTGAAGTCGTCACGAAATCTGATTCTCCAGAAAGAATTGAAGCATTAAGAAAACGCGCATTTAGATACTCAGACAATTGATGACAACTACATCAAAAACAAGAAAGCGTCGCTCATTGTCGACGCTTATTACGAAAATAATCATTCTCGTACTTGCTCCGATCATTTTAGGTATCTTCGTTCAGAGTTATTACTTCTCGAAGCAAATTATTTGGCAAGAAGTGGATAGAACTAAGCAACAGACGTCAGCGCTGATTCTTAATATTTTTGATAGCCATTTTGCTGCGATTCAGATTCATCACAACAGTAACTCGAAGAGTGATGTTGTTTTAGATTTTTATACAGAACGGGATGAAGAAGCTCTCAATTACTTTTTCATGAGTATTGACCAGAGTGATCCTTCTCATACGCCAGAATTTCGCTTTCTCACCGATCATCAAGGCATTATTTGGGACGATGGGAATGCGCATTTCTATGGCATCAATAACTTGATTCTCAATGGCCTCGCGAGCCAAGTGACTTTTAGCAACAATTGGTATTACCTTCCTTCACATACCCCAATGGGAACTCGCCATCTGTTACTGCGTCGTGTACCGGTTTTACAACCTAAAACCGGTGAAGTGATGGGGTATTCTTACAATGTTGTTGTTCTAGATAACAACTTCGGGTTGATGGAAAGACTAAAAAACGAAGGAAACGTTGATAATGTTGTTTTGGTGGCCAACGATACGCCACTAGCTAGCTCACTAGTCGGAGATGAAGCGTACAAGATATTTGATGTTCTGAAGCGGCGAGAGTCTCAGCAAAAGCTTGACCAGTTGTTGATCATTAAAACCCCTATCGAAGTCAATGCTGCCACGACGGATTTGTGTTTACTAACCGTACAAGACAATCAGAGTGTTGTGACGCTGCAAATCCAGCACCTTTTGGCGATGCTGGCTTCGGTTATCGGGATGGTGATGATTGCGTTGATGACCAAAGAGTGGATTGAGAATCGAGTCGTCGAAGAGCTTGGCTCGTTGATGGCATACACTCGTTCGGCTCGTGAAGAAAAAGGGTTCGAACGATTTGGCGGATCGGATATCGAGGAGTTCGATCATATTGGTTCGACACTAGAAAACACCTTTGAAGAGCTGGAAGCGCAAAAGCGTTCATTCCGCGATCTGTTTAACTTTGCGTTATCGCCGATTATGGTTTGGTCAGAGTCTGGCGTACTCATCCAAATCAATCCGGCAGCCCGCAAAGAATTGGTCATGGAAAACGACATTGAAACCATGCACCCAGTGTTTAAAGGCTTCAAAGAAAAGTTGATGCCGCACCTGCGAATGGCAGCTCAAGGAGCCACGTTAACTGGCGTCAATGTACCAATTGGAGACAAGGTATATCGCTGGAACTTATCGCCGATTCGAGTGGATGGTGATATCAGCGGTATCATTGTTCAAGGTCAGGATATTACGACGCTTATTGAAGCGGAAAAACAAAGTAACTTGGCACGTAAAGAGGCAGAAAAATCCGCCCAAGCACGTGCCGATTTTCTGGCTAAAATGAGCCATGAAATCCGAACGCCAATCAATGGCATTCTAGGAGTTGCTCAATTATTAAAAGACTCGGTCGAAACGGAAGAGCAGAATAACCAAATTGATGTACTCCGACATAGTGGTGAGCACTTACTTGCTGTTTTGAATGATATTTTGGATTTTTCGAAGATTGAGCAGGGTAAGTTTAATATTCAAAAGCACCCGTTTTCGTTCACTGACACGATTCGAACGTTAGAAAACATTTATCGTCCAATTTGCGAAAATAAAGGCGTTAACCTTGTCATTGAAAACAAGATTGATCCCAATGTTGAAATCTTTACTGACCAAGTTCGTCTGAACCAAATTTTATTTAACTTAGTCAGTAACTCAGTCAAGTTTACCCCCTCGGGCAGCGTACGCTTGCATGCTGAACTGGAGCAGTTCTACGGCGCCGAAAATAGTGTGTTGGTAGTGGAAATTACGGATACGGGCATCGGCATAGAGCCCGATAAGCTTGACCAAATGTTTGAACCTTTCGTTCAAGAGGAAGCAACGACCACTCGAGAATACGGTGGCAGTGGCTTGGGACTGACCATTGTGAAAAGCCTCGTCGATATGCTGGAAGGTGACGTTCAAGTACGTAGTCAAAAAGGTTTGGGTACGACCTTTGTTATTACAATGCCAGTGAAAGATCGTGAGCGAGTGCTCACCCCTCTTGATTCAAGCTTGAGAGTTAAACCTGGTGAGTTATTCGCAGAGAGTCTAAAAGTACTGTTGGTAGAAGATAACCATACCAATGCTTTCATTCTCAAAGCATTTTGTAACAAGTACAAAATGCAGGTTGATTGGGCAAAAGATGGATTGGAAGCGATGGAGTTCTTAAAAGATCATACTTACGATTTGATTTTGATGGACAACCAACTGCCGCATCTTGGAGGAATTGAAACAACCAAAGAGATCCGACAGAAGCTGAAGTTAGGCACGCCAATTTATGCTTGTACTGCCGATACGGCGAAAGAAACCAGTGATGCGTTTATGGAGGCGGGCGCGAATTACGTATTGCTCAAACCGATTAAAGAAAATGCGCTCCATGAAGCCTTTGTTGACTTCAAGCAGCGATTCTTAATTGAACGAACGTGATGAACTCATTCGCTATGAGCCTTAATTGATAATTCAATCGCTCACTAAACCGAAAAGCACAACGCCATAACTTAGGGTTGTGCTTTTTTGTATCTCAATGCTTCACTTGTTGATAAGCCTGGAGTGCTGATATCACCTTTTGCCTTGTATATCACTACTATACAGCCCAAGTACTATGCTGCGTTACGCAAACTTGGTTCCCCAATGGCACATTCGATGTGATTTAAATCACAAAAAGCCATTTACTTAGCGTGCTAACTATTTTATATTACTTAGCAAGCTAAGTAATTGAGTAGATCTTATGATTCAAGACATCAACAGTTTGCGCGACCTTTCTCTGGCTGAAAAGTTATCTCGTGTTGCCCGTTTGTGGAAAATGGTTGCAGATCGCGAGTTGGAGCCTTTAAACCTGACGTACCCGCGTTGGACTGCGTTATGGAAACTTTATCGAATGGGCGACAACGTTAGTCAGAAGCATTTGGCTGAAGCGCTTGAGATTGAGTTGGCATCGCTGATGCGCACATTAAAGCTATTAGAAGAGCAATCTCTGATCACTCGCCATTGCAGTGAGCATGACAAGCGAGCACGCATTGTTAGCCTTACAGAAGAAGGTAAAACCCTACTCAAGCAAATGGAGACTCGAATTCTTCAAGTACGGAGCAAGCTACTGACAGAAATCAATGACCAAGAGCTTCAAAAGCTTTCATTGATCCTCGCTCAGATTGCTCACAATGCACTTGATTCACTTAGCGAATAAGTCAGAAACCCGAATTAAAAGAGAAGTAAACGCCTATGACTCCAGATCAAAAATTCGCACGTTGGATCAAGTATTCTTGCGTCGCGTTTGTCCTTGTCTTTGCCTATTTTCTAGTCGCAGATCTCGCTATGCCATTGACGCCTCAGGCAATGGCAACGCGAGTGGTAACTAAAGTAGCTCCCCGTGTGAGTGGACAGATTACGCATCTTTATGTTGCCAACAACCAAGAAATAAGCCAAGGCGATCTACTATTCCAGATTGATCCACAGCCTTATCAGCTCGCCGTAGAAAAGGCTCAACTTAACCTTGAGCGTGTGATTCAAAATAATGAACAGCTTGATGCCTCTATTGCAGCGGCAAAAGCGGACGTTGAAGCGAGCAAAATTGTCGCCGAGCAAAAAGTTCGCGAAGCCAAACGTCTTGATACATTGTTTCATCGCAATGGCACCTCGCAACAACAGCGTGACGACGCACAAAGTAGTGCAACGGCAGCCAGAGCAAACTTACTGGCCGCGCGCGCTCGTTTAAAAGAGTTGGAAGTAAACCGAGGCGATTTAGGTGCGACGAATGTAAATATCCGCGTGGCACAAAACCAGCTAAAACAAGCGGAACTTAATCTGTCTTACACTCAAGTAATTGCTGAACATGATGGCGTTGTCGCTAACTTGCAGCTGGAAACGGGTGCCTATGCGGCATCTGGTACGCCTCTTGTGGCTTTAGTCTCGGATGACGTGGATATTATTGCCGACTTTCGTGAAAAGAGTCTGCGACACTTCAATCAGAACAGTCGGGCGTTAGTGGCCTTTGATAGCTTGCCAGGTGACGTATTTGAAGCTCGTATTACGAGTGTGGATGCGGGAGTAAGCTCGGGCCAGTTTGATGCGGATGGCCGTTTAGCGACACCGACAGACTCAAACCGTTGGGTGAGAGACGCGCAACGTTTACGTTTACATTTAGCTATCGATGAACCTCAACAGCGCGCATTTCCGGCCGGGGCACGTGCGACTGTGCAACTGTTGCCAGAAAACTCGTTATCTGGCTGGTTAGCGAGATGTCAGATCCGATTTTTGAGTCTTCTTCATTACATTTATTAACGGGGAGGCGATATGAAGTTATGGGATCATCCCATGTCGGAAAACGACTTCCGTCAGTGTTTGCGCATTGCAACTGGCGCGACCATTGGCTTCACCTTATGTAAGGTCTTTGGCTGGAATTATGGCGTATTTTTTACCGTAACACCGATGTTGTTACTTGGAATGGTACCAGTCATGAGCCTGCATGCTGCACGACAGCTGATTTTTTCAGCGGTCGTATGCGGATTAGAGGTCGGTATTCTTGGTGGGCTATTTGGTGGACATCCTGGCATGATGACGATCATCGCCTTCGGGTTGTTTTTGTATAAGTTCGCCTGTATGTCAAAAGGGAGCTTATTCCTGTTTGGGGCAAATAGCGTGCTGAGCTTGAGCATCATGCTGCATTTTGCGAGCTATCCAACAACCGACTTAAATGATCTGATATTCAGCAACCTACAAGCGAACGTTATTTCAGTGATCGTGGCCTACGTCGTGACATTTTTGATCCCTGATGCAGAGCCTCGTCAGCCACCGGCAAAACCATCTCAGCCTAAACAGAGTCACCGCATGCGTCATGAAGCCCTTATGGGGGCGAGCATCGCTACAATGTCTTTCTTGGTATTCCAGCTATTTGACCTCAGTGATTCTATGTCCGCTCAGGCGACAACCTTGCTTTTATTGTTTCCTATGCATTGGAACGGTGCTTTAGGGTATGCGCGCAAAAGAGCAATGGGGACCTTGATGGGGGTAACCTTTGGTATTGCTGGGCAGCTCGTACTATACGATTGGTCGGATACCTTGCTGTTTATCGCCCCATTACTGTGGATTGGCGCGATGATGTTCAGCTATATGCATGTAAAAGAGTCTAGTGGGTCAGGAGCTGGGTTTGGCGGATTAACTACATTAGGTATTTTATTTGGCCAATACCTTACTCCGGATGGCGATTTAATGTTCAGCGCGCTGTATCGCGTGAGTAGTATTTTGTTTGCTATTGTTGTCACTTTGCTCGTGACCTATGCGGTGCACAGAGTGCTCAATAGCTTTGAGGCGACGCGCTTTAGCCAGCAGTAAGTTCAGACGTTACTGGTTAGAAAGGACTGCTCCAGTAACTCTGTTTTTAGCTCGTGACTCATCGCTATTGGGCTTTCAAACTTAATTCCTATTACCCAGCCTTTCACCAACTTCTTAATGTTGGCAATGACACACCGATTTTCTTCTCCGATATAGTGACTTAGAGAAGAGTCGATAGTGACACTTTCACCAACGTTGAATTCTGGCTCTATAAAGGTTGAGATACCAATACCTGCCAGTGAGAAGTCGATAAGGCTACCGTCGTAAACATTCCCCGCGTGAACAATCTTACAATCCATTTGCAGCTTATATCGTTCGTGTTCCCGGACTGGTTTGGTTGCAAATGTTCCTGGAATTCGAATAAATAAAAGGGGCGAAGGACGAACCGCAGTTGTTAGAACACTGGATTTAAATGCAATGACATGGCCTAACTCCGTATCTGATACACCACGCACGATGATATCGGCGTTTGGGAGTTTTCTCATCACTTGCTCTTCAAGCAAACGCATCGGTATATCAAGAATCAAATACGCGTTCTCTTTCATCCCAAGATAGGTGGTGGGATATGTATACTGGTCCTTAGGCCCAAACTCGAAATTAGTCGAAAGTTTCATTCCCGGTTTGAGGAATCTATGCAGTTCATCTTT
>NZ_WXWT01000446.1:0-16152 GCF_009904725.1 Vibrio sp. V43_P6S15P86 | reverse complement strand
GCTTTATCTCTCGCAAGGAAAAGCGACCGCTCCTTAAAGTAGGGTTGAGCCCTAAACACTCAGTCAGACTGTTTCTCTGACACCCGGAGGCATCGTGAAATTAAAATTCGGTCTTAAGAAGAAAAACGGCAATGCGCGTCGTGGTCAACTGACTTTCGAACGTGGCACTGTTCAAACCCCAGCGTTTATGCCAGTTGGTACTTACGGTACGGTTAAAGGCATGACGCCAGAAGAAGTGAAAGGTACGGGCGCAGAAATCCTACTAGGTAACACGTTCCACCTTTGGCTACGTCCTGGTCAAGAAGTCATGAAAATGCACGGCGACTTGCATGATTTTATGAACTGGCACGGCCCTATTCTTACTGATTCAGGCGGCTTCCAAGTATTCAGCCTTGGCAAGATGCGTACTATTACCGAAGAGGGTGTGCACTTCCGTAACCCAGTTAATGGTGACAAGATTTTCATGGACGCAGAAAAGTCGATGGAAATTCAAAAAGACCTAGGTTCTGACATCGTCATGATTTTTGACGAGTGTACGCCATACCCAGCGACACACGATGAAGCGAAGAAATCGATGGAAATGTCACTACGTTGGGCACAGCGCTCACGTGATCACTTCGAGAAGCTAGAAAACCCGAACAACCTGTTTGGTATTGTTCAAGGTGGTGTTTACGAAGATCTACGTGATGTGTCGGTAAAAGGTCTAACGGAAATCGGTTTTGACGGTTACGCGGTTGGTGGCTTGGCAGTAGGCGAGCCTAAAGAAGATATGCACCGTATTCTTGAGCACACTTGTCCGCAGCTTCCAGAAGACAAGCCTCGCTACCTAATGGGCGTGGGTAAACCAGAAGACTTGGTTGAAGGTGTTCGCCGTGGTATCGACATGTTTGACTGTGTAATGCCAACGCGTAACGCGCGTAATGGTCACCTGTTTGTGACTGGTGGTGTGATCAAGATCCGTAATGCGAAACATAAAACGGATACAACCCCGTTGGATCCGCACTGTGACTGTTACACTTGTCAAAACTACAGTAAATCGTACCTTCATCACTTAGAGCGTTGTAATGAAATTCTGGGTGCTCGTCTAAATACGATCCACAACCTACGCTACTACCAGCGTCTGATGGAAAGTATTCGTAAAGCGATTGATGAAGATCGTTTTGATGAGTTTGTTACCGAGTTCTATGAGCGTCGTGGCCGTGAAGTGCCACCACTAGCAAAAGAACAGTCATTGACGGACTAAAAAGAATTAAAGCCTTTGGCATGTCGCCAGAGGCTTTTGCTAATAAAGTAGGCTAACGCACGTTATTTTTGAGAGAGTGATCGCTATTAGTTACTCTCAGACTTGAATCTAAAATGCGAAAGCCCAACTTGTTGGATTATCAATAAAATATAATGAGGATGTTTTAATGTTTATTTCTCAGGCTCACGCAGCAGCAGAAGGCGCGCCAGCAGGCGGTGGTTTTGAAATGCTAATCATGCTTGGCATGTTCGCAGTGATCTTTTACTTCATGATTTACCGCCCACAAGCGAAACGTGTAAAAGAGCACAAGAACCTAATGGCTTCTATGGGCAAAGGCGACGAAGTTCTAACTAGCGGTGGCCTAGTGGGTAAAATCACTAAGATTGCTGAAGACAATGACTACATTTCAATCGAGCTTAACGCGAACAATGAAGTGGTAATCAAGAAAGACTTCATCACTGCAGTGTTGCCAAAAGGTACGCTTAAGTCTCTATAAAACAGCTAAAGGATCCTCGCTGTGCTAAACCGTTATCCATTATGGAAGTACTTGATGGTATTTTTTGCCATCATCACCGCTGCGTTATACGCACTTCCAAATATCTACGGTGAAGATCCGGCTATTCAAGTTACAGGGGCGCGTGGCGCCTCTGTAGATATGTCAACGCTGGATGCTGTCACTACTGCTCTTGATAAAGAGCAACTCTCTCATAAATCCATTGCTCTCGAGAATGGATCAATTCTTGTTCGTTTTAACGACACTGACACGCAAATCAGTGCTCGTGATGTCATCAGCGAAGCGCTTGGCAAAGACACAATTGTTGCACTTAACCTTGCTCCTTCTACACCCGATTGGCTAGAAGCGATTGGCGCGTCACCATTAAAGCTGGGTCTTGACCTTCGTGGTGGTGTCCACTTCTTAATGGAAGTAGACATGGACGCTGCGATGGAAAAGCTCGTTGGTCAGCAAGAAGAAGCTTTCCGTAGCGAACTTCGTGAGGCAAAAATTCGTTATCGTGCTATCCGCCCTTCTGGCAAAGAAGCGGTAGAGGTTCTGCTACGTAACGAAGAGCAATTAGCAGAAGCGAAAGCAATGCTAGAAAAGAATCACCCGGACATGCTCTTTGTCGAATCTGATTCAAATGGCCGTTACGCTCTTACTGCGACCTTTACCGAGCAACGTTTACAAGAGATCCGTAACTACGCTGTTGAGCAAAACATTACGATTTTACGTAACCGTGTAAACGAGCTAGGTGTTGCAGAGCCTCTCGTTCAACGTCAAGGTGCAAGTCGAATTGTTGTTGAGCTTCCTGGTGTTCAAGATACTGCTCGTGCAAAAGAGATTCTAGGTGCGACTGCAACGCTAGAATTCCGTGAAGTTGACGATAAAGCTGACCTATCAGCGGCGGCAAATGGTCGTGCGCCAGCAGGCAGTGAAATCAAAATGGACCGAGACGGTCGTCCGGTTGTGCTTAAGAAGCGTGTTATTCTTGGTGGTCAAAGCATTACGGATGCAAGCTCAAGTGTCGATGAATACGGTCGTCCACAAGTTAACATCTCGCTAGACAGCGAAGGTGGTAACAAGATGTCAGCGTTCTCTAAGAAGAACATCGGTAAGCTAATGGCTACCGTGTTTGCTGAGTACAAAGACAGTGGTCGTCGTACGCCAGAAGGCAAAGTCATCCTAGATAAGCATGAAGAAGTCATCAACCAAGCGACGATTCAATCGGCTCTTGGACGTAACTTCCGTATCACGGGTATAGACTCCGCAGCTGAAGCGCACAACCTTGCACTTCTATTACGTGCTGGTGCACTGATCGCACCTATCTCTATCGTTGAAGAGCGTACTATTGGTCCATCAATGGGCCAGCAAAACATCGATATGGGTATCCAAGCGTGTATCTGGGGTATGGTTGCCGTAATGCTGTTTACGCTGCTTTACTACCGTGGCTTTGGCTTGATTGCCAACATCGCTCTAATGGCTAACTTAGTGTTGATCATTGGTGTTATGTCGATGATTCCAGGCGCCACCATGACGCTTCCGGGGATTGCCGGTATCGTGTTAACGGTCGGTATGGCGGTTGATGCGAACGTACTGATCTTCGAGCGTATCCGTGAAGAGCTTCGTGATGGGCGTAGTCCACAACAAGCGATTCACCAAGGTTACGCGAATGCATTCAGTACGATTGCCGATGCGAACATCACGACACTGATTACTGCAATTATCCTATTTGCAGTCGGTACTGGTGCAGTGAAAGGTTTCGCGGTTACTCTATCTATCGGTATCTTAACTTCAATGTTCACCGCCATTATTGGTACACGTTGTATCGTGAACCTGATTTACGGTGGCAAACGCGTTGATAAATTGTCGATCTAAGGCTGGGAATTAATATGTTTCAAATTCTAAAAGCAGAGAAGACGATCGGCTTTATGCGTTGGTCGAAAGTAGCATTCGTTTTTTCAATCTTTATGATTGCTGCTTCTATCTTCACTTTGTCAACTAAGTGGCTAAATTGGGGCCTAGACTTCACTGGCGGTACGCTAATTGAAGTTGGCTTTGAAAAACCTGCGAACCTTGAAAAAATCCGAACCGCTTTAGATGCGAAAGGTTTTGGTGATGCGACAGTACAAAACTTCGGTAGTGCTCGTGAAGTAATGGTTCGTCTTCGTCCACGTGACGACGTTTCTGGTGAAACGCTGGGCAACCAAATCATTGGTGCAATCAAAGATGGTACTGGCGAAAGCGTAGAAATGCGTCGTATTGAATTCGTAGGTCCTAACGTTGGTGATGAGCTAACAGAAGCTGGCGGTCTAGCGATCCTCGTGTCGCTGATCTGTATCTTGCTTTATGTCTCGATGCGATTTGAATGGCGTCTAGCGGCTGGTGCGGTTATGGCATTGGCTCACGATATCATTATCACGTTAGGTGTTTTCTCATTCCTACAAATAGAAGTTGACCTAACCATCGTCGCGGCATTATTAACGGTAGTCGGTTACTCGCTCAACGATACCATCGTTGTGTTTGACCGTATCCGTGAAAACTTCCGTAAGATGCGTAAAGGTGAGCCAGCCGATATCATGGACGCTTCAATCACCCAAACGTTGAGCCGTACGTTGATTACCTCGGGTACAACATTGTTCGTGGTAATTGCACTGTTCATGCAGGGTGGTGCGATGATTCACGGCTTCGCAACCGCACTTCTACTTGGTATCACTGTAGGTACTTACTCTTCTATCTACGTAGCATCAGCACTAGCGCTAAAACTGGGTATCCAGAAAGAGCACTTGATGCCACCTCAAGTAGAAAAAGAAGGCGCAGAGTTCGACGAAATGCCATAAGGCAGGTTGAGAGTCGAAAACAAAAACCGCTGAGCAATCAGCGGTTTTTTTTGTATCTGAATCGAGTTTTGTGCTTGCAGAACTTCACGGTATGAAGAGCCTTACATTGCAGCTAAGTAGATACAAAAAAGCCCCGCTCATTGAGCGGGGCTTTTTAAAGTCATCAGCGTGACGGGCTAAATATGACTTTCAAATCTTACTTAAGGATCGCGCTGTTACCGTTTTCGCGGATGTGCTTAAGGATAGATTTTACGCCACGAGCGCTTGAAGCAACAATGTTACCAGACTTCATGTACTCAGTGCCGCCAGCAAAGTCAGTTAGGATTGCGCCAGCTTCACGAGCAATAAGCTCACCTGCTGCCATATCCCAAGGTTTTAGACCTAGCTCGAAGTAACCATCAACACGGCCAGCAGCCACGTAACATAGGTCAAGAGCAGCAGAGCCGCTACGACGGAAATCAGCACATTCAGTGAATAGCGCACCAACGATCTTGATGTAAGACTCAGCGTGTTGTTTCTGTTTGAATGGGAAACCAGTAGCTAGAACAGTACCTTGAAGGTCTTTTAGTTGAGCAACACGGATACGCGCACTGTTTAGTTGAGCGCCTGCACCACGTTGTGCAGTGAATAGCTCGTTTTGCATTGGATCGTAAACACAAGCAACTTCAGTTTTGCCTTTGATACGAACTGCGATAGAAACCGCGAAAGTTGGGTAACCTTTTACAAAGTTAGTGGTGCCATCCAGTGGGTCGATGATCCATTGTACGTCTTTATCTTTACCTTCGATAAGACCTTGTTCTTCAGCAACGATACAGTGCTCAGGGTAAGACTGCTTGATAGTATCGATGATGATGTATTCTGCTTCTTTATCTACATTAGTGACAAAGTCATTAGTGCCTTTAAGAGTAGATTCTACTTTATCAGTGTTTTCTAATGATTTAGCAATATGATTGCCTGCCTTTCGCGCAGCGCGAATAGCAATGTTTAGCATTGGATGCATACGAATTTCCCAACGGATGTTAAAGAACAAATGAAAGCGGCGGCGAGTATACCAGAGATCAGTAAAAAGGGAAGTGGTTATTTTTTGTTCTAAAGTCAGTGGTTTTATTGTATTTAGCTTGAGGCGAACGAGAACAATGACCAAGAATGAGAAGAGAGGCCTGCTTCGCCCTAGGGTGTGTTAAAAAACTATGGTAACATTCTGCGGTTTTAATTTAGGTAGCAAACACAGATGTTGGATCAAGTAAAAATTGTACTCGTAGGTACCTCTCATTCAGGCAATATTGGCTCAGCAGCTCGAGCTATGAAAGTGATGGGTTTAAGCCAACTAGTATTAGTCGATCCACAATGTGAAGTGGATGAACAAACTCTTGCTTTGGCTGCGGGTGCTGGTGATATTGCTCAAAATGCAAAGGTTGTCAGTACACTAGAAGAAGCGGTTGAAGATTGCAGCCTTGTGGTGGGCTCCAGTGCTCGCTCTCGTACATTAGAATGGCCAATGCTTGAGCCACGTGAATGTGGTGAGAAATTTGCGGTTGAGGGTAGAAAACATCCTGTCGCGCTCGTGTTTGGTCGTGAAAGAACTGGTCTAACAAACGAAGAGCTGCAAAGGTGTCACTACCATGTTTGCATTCCTGCTAACCCTGAATATAGCTCGCTTAACCTAGCGATGGCTGTACAAACTCTGAGTTACGAAG
Organism: Vibrio sp. V43_P6S15P86; assembly: GCF_009904725.1. Classification (NCBI taxonomy): domain Bacteria; kingdom Pseudomonadati; phylum Pseudomonadota; class Gammaproteobacteria; order Vibrionales; family Vibrionaceae; genus Vibrio; species Vibrio sp. V43_P6S15P86. The sequence continues at coordinate 9,876 of NZ_WXWT01000446.1, read as the reverse complement.
TACGAGTTGCGCATTTGAACTTAGAGCAAAGCCAGTTTGCCCCAAATGAGCCGGAAGAGTACCCACGTCATAGAGAGCTCGAAATGTTCTTCGAGCATCTTGAAAAGGTGATGGTTGAGACCCAGTTTATCAATAAAGAGCAACCAGGGCAGGTGATGAATAAATTGCGTCGCTTGTTCTCTCGTGCTCGGCCAGAAACCCAGGAGCTCAATATTCTACGCGGCATTTTGACCTCGATAGAAAAGAAGCTCTGAGTAAAGAATAACCACTTTAGGTGTAAGGATGAATACCTGAGTAAAATGGTCAAATAAATACTTGACCAAATTACTCGGGTATGGAAAAATCTTAACCATTACAAACCATGTGGATACGGTGTGGTATGAAACTTACATCTAAAGGAAGATATGCGGTGACAGCCATGCTGGATGTGGCACTGCATTCGCAACAAAACCCTGTACCTCTTGCTGACATCTCAGAGCGTCAGGGGATCTCGCTCTCTTACTTAGAGCAGCTATTTTCAAAATTGCGTAAAGCAGGTCTCGTTGCCAGCGTTCGTGGTCCTGGTGGTGGTTACCGACTTGGTGCCGACGCACACAGTATCGCTATTGGTACCGTGATTGCAGCCGTTGATGAGTCAGTCGATGCAACCAAATGCCAGGGCAAAGGAGATTGCCAAGGCGGAACACGTTGCCTTACTCACACGCTATGGCGCGACTTAAGCTCTCGCATTAGTGACTTCTTGAATAACATCACTCTTGGTGAGTTGATGACAGACAATGAAGTCCTCGAAATTTCTGATCGTCAGGACATTGATCTGGCGGTAACCCATGGGCTATCAAACAAAAATACAACCGCCGCGCCCATCGGTGTAAACGTCCGCTCTTAGCGGTCAGCTTTTTACATTGGAGTAGAGAATGAAACTGCCGATTTATCTTGATTATTCCGCTACATGTCCAGTTGATCCACGTGTTGCTGAAAAAATGGTTCAGTACATGACAATGGATGGCACATTTGGCAACCCAGCGTCGCGTTCGCACCGTTACGGCTGGCAGGCAGAAGAAGCGGTCGATACTGCTCGTGAGCAAATTGCTGACCTTCTAAATGCAGATCCTCGCGAAATCGTATTTACATCTGGTGCGACAGAATCAGACAACCTTGCTATTAAAGGTGCAGCGCACTTTTACTCGAAGAAAGGCAAGCACGTGATCACTTGTAAAACAGAGCACAAAGCCGTTCTTGACCCATGTCGTCAACTTGAGCGTGAAGGCTTTGAAGTGACTTACCTTGAGCCAGAATCAAATGGCTTGATCGATCTAGAGAAGCTTAAAGCGGCAATGCGTGATGACACAGTGCTTGTGTCTATTATGCACGTAAACAACGAGATTGGTGTGGTTCAAGACATTACTGCGATCGGCGAATTGTGTCGTGAGCGTAAAATTGTTTTCCACGTGGATGCAGCGCAATCTGCAGGTAAATTACCAATCGACGTTCAAGAGATGAAAGTTGACCTAATTTCGCTTTCTGCTCACAAAGTTTATGGCCCTAAAGGCATCGGTGCACTTTACGTTCGTCGTAAGCCTCGTATTCGTCTTGAAGCGCAAATGCACGGTGGCGGCCATGAGCGTGGTTTCCGCTCTGGTACACTTCCTACTCACCAAATCGTTGGTATGGGTGAAGCATTCCGCATTGCAAAAGAAGACATGCAAAAAGATTACGATCACGCTTTAGCGCTTCGTAACCGTCTTTTTGATGGCGTGAAAGACTTAGAAGCAGTGACGGTAAACGGTGACCTTGAGCAACGTGTACCACACAACCTAAACATCAGCTTCGCATTCGTAGAAGGTGAATCACTACTAATGTCGCTTAAAGATCTAGCGGTATCTTCTGGTAGTGCTTGTACGTCTGCAAGCCTTGAGCCTTCTTACGTTCTTCGTGCCCTAGGCATGGATGATGAATTGGCTCACAGCTCGGTTCGTTTCTCGTTTGGTCGTTTCACGACTGAAGAAGAAATTGATTACGCAATTGAACAAATCCGCGTTGCAGTGACTAAGCTACGCGACATGTCTCCTCTATGGGATATGTACAAAGAAGGGATTGATTTGAGCACTGTTGAATGGGCTCACCATTAATCTCAGGGATTGAAATAGAGGATTCGAGGTAATTTATCATGGCATACAGCGAAAAAGTAATTGATCACTACGAGAACCCACGTAACGTTGGTTCATTCGATAAAGAAGACCCATCAGTAGGTAGCGGCATGGTTGGCGCTCCAGCTTGTGGTGACGTAATGAAGCTTCAAATCAAAGTGACACCTGAAGGTATCATCGAAGATGCGAAGTTCAAAACATACGGTTGTGGTAGTGCAATCGCATCAAGCTCACTAGTAACTGAGTGGGTAAAAGGCAAGTCAGTTGATGAAGCAGCAGCAATTAAAAACTCTGAAATTGCTGAAGAGCTAGAGCTTCCACCAGTGAAAGTTCACTGTTCAATTCTTGCTGAAGATGCAATCAAAGCAGCGGTTGCAGACTACAAGAAAAAACACCAAGAATAATTATTCCGTAATATAATGGGAGCTTTGACGCTCCCATTCCAATCGAAATTTAGACAGACTAAGGTGCAGTATGGCCATCACAATGACAGAATCAGCGGCAAGTCGCGTAAGAGCATTCCTAGATAACCGAGGCAAAGGTATCGGTTTACGTCTTGGAGTGAAGACGACTGGTTGTTCAGGCATGGCATATGTACTTGAGTTTGTTGATGAGCTTAACGAAGAAGATGAAGTTTTTGAACTCTCTGGAGTGAAAATCATCATCGACAAAAAAAGCTTAGTGTACCTAGACGGTACCGAATTGGATTACGTGAAAGAAGGGTTGAATGAAGGTTTTGAATTCAACAACCCTAACGCGAAAAGTGAATGTGGTTGTGGTGAAAGCTTCAACGTCTAATTGATTGTCCTTCTGGGCAAGCGAGTCCGGAAGGCTTTACTAGGACCCGAACTTAATGAATCACTTTGAATTATTTGGGCTACCAAGTCAGTTTAAGCTGGATGGTAGCCTTCTTTCTTCTCAGTTCCGAGAACTACAAAAACGCTTCCACCCGGATAACTTTGCAACGGGCTCAGAACGTGACCGTTTGATGGCGGTGCAAAAGGCGGCGCAAATCAACGATGCCTATCAAGTTCTGAAAAATCCTATTTCTCGCGCCGAGTATATCCTCGCAGAGCAAGGTGTTGAGATCCGAGGTGAACAGCAAACGATGCAAGATCCGATGTTCTTAATGGAGCAAATGGAACTGCGCGAAGAACTGGAAGAGATTGCTGACAGCTCCGATCCTGAATCGGCGTTTTTTGACTTCGACTCTAAGGTCAGCAAAATGTACAAACAGCATCTGGCAAGCGTCGAGCAAGAGCTTGATGATGGTCTATGGGCTGAAGCCGCAGACCGAGTTCGTAAGCTAAAATTCATTGCCAAACTAAAGAACGAAATTGAACTAGTCGAAGACAAACTCCTCGGCTAGTTAGCGTGACAAGGACCTATCATGGCACTACTTCAAATCGCAGAACCGGGCCAAAGCTCGGCACCTCATGAGCATAAGTTAGCAGCGGGTATCGACTTAGGTACTACCAACTCTTTGGTTGCTTCTGTACGTAGCGGCGATGCAACTCCACTTGCGGACGAGCAGGGCCGTACTATTTTACCTTCAGTCGTTAATTACACTGAGGAAACGTTAACGGTTGGCCACGAAGCCAAAGCCAAAGCAGAGCTTGAACCAGAGAACACTATTATCTCTGTAAAACGTTTGATCGGTCGTTCATTAAAGGACATTCAGTCCCGTTACTCTTCACTTCCTTATCGTTTTAGAGAGAGTGAAAATGGTCTTCCAATCCTGCAAACGCCTCAAGGTGACAAAAACCCGATTGAAGTATCTGCGGACATTCTAAAAGCGCTAGGTAAGCGAGCAGAAGAAACGTTAGGTGGTGAGTTAGCGGGTGTTGTGATCACTGTTCCTGCTTACTTTGATGATGCTCAGCGTGCAGGTACGAAAGACGCCGCGAAATTAGCAGGTCTTCATGTGCTGCGTCTGCTTAACGAACCAACCGCCGCGGCAATTGCTTATGGCCTAGACTCAGGCCAAGAAGGGGTGATTGCGGTTTACGATCTAGGTGGCGGTACATTTGATATCTCTATTCTACGTTTGTCGAAAGGCGTATTTGAAGTATTAGCAACAGGTGGTGACTCTGCGTTAGGCGGTGATGACTTTGACCATCTGTTAGCGGATTACCTAATGGAGCAAGCGGGTCTCGAAGCCCCACTTTCTGCTGAAAAAAACCGTACGCTACTGAACATTGCTACTGCGACTAAGATTGCTTTCTCTGAGCAAGACAGCGTTGATGTTGACGTGTTTGGCTGGAAGGGCACCGTTACTCGTGAGCAGTTCGAAGATCTGATTCGCCCATTAGTGAAGAAAACACTAATGTCTTGTCGTCGTGCATTAAAAGATGCTGATGTTAACGCAGACGAAGTACTCGAAGTTGTCATGGTTGGTGGTTCAACACGCACATTGCTGGTTCGTGAAATGGTAGGCGAGTTTTTTGGCCGCACACCGCTAACAAGCATTAATCCTGATGAAGTTGTCGCAATCGGCGCGGGTATCCAAGCCGACATTCTAGCGGGTAACAAGCCTGATTCAGAAATGTTACTTCTTGACGTGATCCCACTGTCGCTTGGTATTGAAACCATGGGGGGTCTGGTTGAGAAGATCATCCCTCGCAATACCACGATTCCTGTTGCGCGTGCGCAAGAATTTACCACATTCAAAGATGGCCAAACGGCCATGAGTGTTCATGTGGTACAAGGTGAACGTGAAATGGTTGATGATTGTCGTTCACTGGCTCGTTTCTCATTGAAAGGCATTCCACCGATGGCGGCGGGTGCGGCACATATTCGTGTGACTTACCAAGTTGACGCTGACGGCCTTCTTTCTGTTACGGCAATGGAAAAGAGCACCGGTGTTCAGTCAGAGATTCAAGTAAAACCTTCTTACGGGTTAAGCGATAATGAAGTGGCGGATATGCTGCGTGATTCAATGACTCACGCTAAAGAAGACATGCAAGCTCGTGCGCTAGCTGAACAGCGTGTTGAGGCCGACCGTGTGATAGAAGGCTTGATTGCAGCGATGCAAGCTGATGGTGACGAACTACTATCAGAACAAGAGAAACAAGACCTGATAAAAGCCATCGAAGCCTTGATTGAGCTGCGTAATGGTGATGATGCAGATGTGATAGAGCAAGGCATTAAAGATACCGATAAAGCGAGCCAAGATTTCGCATCACGCCGTATGGATAAATCGATTCGAGCTGCGTTGTCAGGTCAATCAGTAGACGATATATAAGAGATAAGTAGTTATGCCTAAGATTATTGTATTACCACACGACGATTTGTGCCCAGAAGGTGCAGTGTTGGAAGCAAACTCTGGTGACACCGTTCTGGACGTAGCGCTAAAAAACGGTATCGGTATTGAACATGCGTGTGAGAAGTCATGTGCGTGTACTACCTGCCACGTAATCATCCGTGAAGGTTTTGATTCGCTAGAAGAAAGTGAAGAGCTGGAAGACGACATGCTGGATAAAGCGTGGGGTCTAGAGCCTGAATCACGTCTAGGGTGTCAGGCGAAAATTGCTGATGAAGACTTAGTGGTAGAAATTCCTAAGTACACGCTAAACCACGCTTCAGAAGATCACTAAAACTATCTTCCCAATATAGGGAAGAAGCAAAAGGAAGATGAGCAATGAAATGGACAGATTCTCGCGATATCGCGATTGAACTTTGTGACAAGTTTCCAGATGTTGATCCGCAAACGGTGCGTTTTACCGATCTTCATCAATGGATCATGGAGTTAGATGAGTTTGAAGATGACCCAAACCATTGTAACGAAAAGATTCTGGAAGCCGTTATCATGTGCTGGATGGATGAAGCAGACTAAGTCTGTAAAACACAGCCTAGTTAACAATTCTTACTAAAAAAAGCGGACCTTTAGGTCCGTTTTTTTATCCAATTGACATTTTGGTCCTACATAATGCTAACATCCATGAGTTATTAAAAAGAGCAGCGTAGGCAACGCTGCTATAAGACAAGGAGAAACCATGTCTACACAGATGTCTGTATTTTTAAGTCAAGAGTCGGCAGCACCACATTGGGGTGAAAAAGCACTGCTTTCATTCGCTGAAAACGGCGCAACTATTCATTTAGGTGAAGGTCACGATCTTGGCGCAATTCAACGTGCAGCTCGTCAGCTAGATGGCCAAGGAATTCGTTCTATTTTTCTTTCCGGTGATAACTGGGATTTAGAGAGCGTTTGGGCTTTCCACCAAGGTTACCGTAACCCAAAAAAACATGGCTCAGTTGAGTGGTCTGCATTGTCTGAAGAAGATCAAGCAGAGCTTCAAGCGCGTATTACCGCGACTGATTTTACCCGCGATATCATCAATAAAACCGCAGAAGAAGTTGCCCCTCGTCAGCTAGCGACAATGGCTGCTGAATTCATCAAATCTGTTGCGCCGAAAGGCACGGTGACAGCTCGTATCGTCAAAGACAAAGACTTGTTGGCAGAAGGTTGGGAAGGTATTTACGCCGTAGGCCGTGGTTCTGAGCGTACTTCTGCGATGCTTCAGTTAGACTACAACCCAACTGGTGACGAAAACGCACCTGTATTCGCATGTCTTGTGGGTAAAGGCATCACCTTTGATTCGGGTGGTTACAGCTTGAAGCCTTCTAACTTCATGAGCGCAATGAAAGCAGACATGGGTGGCTCAGGCACCATCACCGGTGGTCTTGCACTGGCGATTCTTCGTGGTTTGAACAAGCGTGTAAAACTGATCCTTTGTTGTGCAGAGAACATGGTTTCTGGTCGCGCACTCAAGCTTGGCGATATCATCACCTACAAAAACGGTAAAACCGTTGAAATCATGAACACCGATGCAGAAGGTCGTTTAGTGCTTGCTGATGGCCTTATCTACGCCAGTGAGCAAAAACCTGAGTTAATCATTGATTGTGCAACACTAACAGGTGCGGCGAAGAATGCTTTGGGTAATGATTACCACGCACTAATGAGTTTCGATGACGAGTTATCGCATCAAGCGCTCACTGCGGCAAACCAAGAAAAAGAAGGTTTATGGCCGCTACCACTTGCTGACTTCCACCGTGGAATGCTGCCGTCAAACTTTGCTGACCTATCGAATATCAGTTCTGGCGACTACTCTCCGGGTGCAAGCACAGCAGCAGCATTCTTGTCTTACTTCGTAGAAGACTACAAAAAAGGCTGGTTGCACTTCGACTGTGCGGGTACATACCGTAAAGCCGCGTCTGATAAATGGGCTGCGGGAGCTACGGGTATGGGCGTTCGTACACTTGCTCGTTTCCTCAATGAGCAAGCTGGTAAATAAGATTGATTGCAGCACTCCTTGTTTGAGTGCTGCTCTTACCCAGTAAGTCACTTTAAAAACACAACTATTATTACAAGTACAGAAAGGAAATTTTATGGCTCTAGAAAGAACATTTTCAATCATTAAGCCGGATGCGGTAGAGCGAAACCTAATTGGTGAAATCTATAACCGTATTGAAAAGGCTGGCCTACGTATTGTCGCTGCTAAAATGGTTCACCTGACTGAAGATCAGGCAAGCGGCTTTTATGCAGAGCATGAAGGTAAAGAGTTTTTCCCTCCTCTAAAAGAGTTCATGACATCTGGTCCTATTATGGTTCAGGTATTGGAAGGCGAAAATGCGATTGCACGTTACCGCGAGCTAATGGGTAAAACCAACCCAGAGGAAGCGGCATGTGGCACTTTGCGTGCTGATTACGCACTTAGCATGCGTCACAATTCAGTTCATGGTTCCGATAGCCCTGAATCTGCAGCGCGTGAAATTGAGTTTTTCTTCCCTGAGTCAGAGGTTTTCTCTCGCTAATTAGGCGTGATACTTTACTTGTTAGTGATACTCTGATACAGAAAAGCCTCGGAACTTTCCGAGGCTTTTTCATTTCATATACCTAAGTTGAGTGGCAATGTTGACTGCATAAGTGAGCTCTTACACGCTAACTAGTCTGACTATATAATGGGCTTTAAAGCCCAGTAACGTGAGTTATTTTTAGTCTTTTCCCTTTACGATTTCTACGCTTTTACTTTTGATAGTGTAATAGCCACTTATAGCGCAAGAGGTGCTTAAAATTTAATCATTTTGATTTTAATGCCTTAGCAAACTCAGGGTTTTACACCCCTTGTTGTGGCTGCATAAAGGCTGTACAATTCGCGCCCTTATTCTTGTTTCAGTCATTGAGAGGCAACATGACCACTGAAAAAATCAATCTACTCGACTTTGATCGCAAAGGCATGCGTCAGTTTTTCGCAGAAGAACTCGGCGAGAAAGCGTTTCGTGCCGATCAGGTTATGAAGTGGATCTACCATTTCGGTGTAGATGACTTCGAAAAAATGACAAACATTAACAAGAAGCTGCGCGAAAAGCTTTTACACAAGTGCGAAATCAAGGCACCAACAGTCGCAGAAGCTCAGCACTCTTCTGATGGTACGATCAAGTGGGCGATGAACGTTGGTGATCAGGATGTGGAGACGGTTTACATTCCAGAAGATGATCGTGCAACGCTTTGTGTGTCTTCTCAAGTAGGTTGTGCGTTGGAATGTAAGTTCTGCTCAACAGCGCAGCAGGGCTTTAACCGTAACTTGAAAGTTTCAGAGATCATCGGTCAGGTGTGGCGCGCTGCACGTGAAATTGGTCTTGAGAAAGAAACAGGTCGCCGCCCAATTACTAACGTCGTGATGATGGGGATGGGTGAACCGCTTCTAAACATGAAGAACTTGATCCCGGCATTAGAACTAATGCTGGACGATCTTGGCTTTGGTTTGTCAAAACGTCGTGTGACTGTATCTACATCAGGTGTGGTTTCTGGTCTTGATCAGATGACAGGCAAAATCGATGTCGCGTTGGCAATTTCCCTTCATGCGCCAAACGATAAGTTGCGTAGTGAAATCATGCCAATTAACGATCGTTGGGATATTCAAGATTTCCTAGCATCAGTTCGTCGTTACATCGCTTCATCGAATGCAAACCGCGGTAAGGTAACGGTTGAGTACGTACTCCTTGATCATGTGAATGATGACATGGACCATGCTCGTGAACTGGCTGAGCTGATGAAAGACACACCATGTAAGATTAACTTGATTCCGTTTAACCCGTATCCAGGTTCACCTTACAAGAAACCAAGTAACTCACGTATTGATCGCTTCCAAAAAACATTGATGCAATATGAGCATACAGTAACGGTTCGTAAGACTCGTGGCGATGACATTGATGCAGCGTGTGGTCAGTTAGTTGGTGATGTGATTGACCGAACTAAACGTACTGCAATGTTAAAAGCGTCGCGCGGTGCTGATACCATTGAAGTAAAAGCCGTATAAACGACCGGAATTCAAAAATAGCCAGAGCCATTTGCTCTGGCTATTTTGTTTAGCGATAAGGGCATTTCTGCCAAGATTTATGACGACAACTCTCCAACTCGAGGTTATTTGGGTATAATTTCGAATTCCTTTGTCAAAGTTTGGACAAAAGCTTGAGCTATCTGTTAGTTTGAGTGTAAAGAGTTTTTGTCTTCGTTACACATTCGCTTATCATGATATGTGACATTAACGATGACACCGATAATTCTCAGCATTTTCTCACATACGCTTTGCTGATTTTTGCAAAACGGGTATTCACACTCAAATCGCTGAGAGTTTCTTAAAATTATTATTTTGGTTAACGCGTTTAGGCTAGCTATCTTTTAAAGAGGCTTAAGAACAATAACGAAAATACATAACCACGTTAGCCA
>NZ_WXWT01000362.1:0-16711 GCF_009904725.1 Vibrio sp. V43_P6S15P86 | reverse complement strand
CTTCACAAAATAACCCCCTCCCTCTAATTTCAATATACTAAAAACTATTTCTGTTTAATTGGAGACGTAGTTTGCAGGCTTATTAATTCATGTCTCCGATAGAAGTATAAATAAGAGATAGATCACTAAAGTTTCACATTAATTCCGTATATTTCACGCCGTAACAATAACAAAATCACAAAGAAAGGATCCCTTATGAAGTTTTCCAAATCTCTTTTGGTAATGGCAGTGGGCGCTGCGCTAGCAGGATGCGGCTCAGACAGCGATAATTCTCCAGTAACCTGCGAGACTGCAGATTCTTGTACTAAGTTCACCGTTCTCCACACTAACGATAACCACGGTCGCTTTTGGCATAACAGCGACGGCGAATATGGCATGGCTGCGCGTCACACTTTAATCGAATCTATTCGCGCAGAAGTCGAAGCAAAAGGCGGTGAAACCATTCTGCTATCTGGCGGTGATATTAATACCGGCGTACCAGAATCAGACATGCAAGATGCGGTTCCAGACTTCGTAGGGATGAACCTACTTGGTTACGATGCAATGGCTGTCGGTAACCACGAGTTTGATAACTCACTAGATATTCTCGACATGCAAGCTGAGCTAGCTGACTTCCCTATGCTGGCTGCGAATATCTATAAGAAAGATACCAATGAGCGTTACTTCGACCCTTACAAAGTATTTACTATCAACGGCCTTAAGATCGCTGTTATTGGTCTAACCACCCAGGACACAGCGAAGCTCGTTAATCCAGACAACGTATCAAACATCCACTTCGAAGACCCTCAAGTTGAAATCAAAAAAGTACTTAAGGAAATCGAAGAAAACGAAAAAGTAGACCTAGTATTTGCAACGACGCACATGGGTCACTACCAAGATGGTAACAATGGTAGTGAAGCACCAGGGGACGTGAAGCTCGCTCGCTCTCTTGAAGAGGGACAACTAGACGCTATCATCGGTGGTCACTCACAAAACCCAGTGTGTATGGAGCCAGGTACCAATGAGTATGCTGATTTCAAACCTGGTGATGATTGCGCGCCAGACCAACAAAAAGGCACTTGGATTATGCAAGCGCATGAGTGGGGTAAATATGTGGGTCGTGCGGACTTCGAATATTACGACGGTAAGCTTCACTTAGCGAACTACGCACTGATTCCTGTAAACCTTTTGGACGACAACGATGAAGTGATCGGTGAACGCATTCAACAAGATGCGACGGTAAAAGCGTTACTACTGCCATACCAACAGCAAGGTCAAGAGTTATTAGATGAGAAGATTTCTAATACGACGGGTAAGTTAGAAGGTGATCGTAACGTAGTTCGCTCTCAACAAACTAACCTAGGTCATCTACTGGGCGAAGCATACCGTACTTACAAAACGGTAGGTGCTGACTTTGGTGTGATGAACTCTGGCGGTGTGCGTGATTCAATCCAAGATGGTGATATCACTTACCGTGATGTACTAACCGTTCAGCCATTTGGTAACTTCGTGACTAAAGCAACTATGACAGGTAAAGAAGTTAAAGAATACCTAGATGTGGTTGCGACGAAATCTGCAGGCTCTGGTGCTTACGCTCAACTAGATAACATCACTTTAGATGTAAATTGTGATGCTGGCTCAGTAACCATTACCGACATTAACAATAAAGGCTTCGATCTAGACGCAACGTACACATTCTCTGTAATCAGCTTCAGTGCTGCTGGTGGCGATAACTATCCAATCATCGATGTTCAATCTACCCAGCTAACCGATGCATACGTTTTACGTGAGTTCTTCGTAAATAACCCACAGATCTCTGCGGATAGCTACAACAAGAACTTAGAAAACATCAAGTACTTCAGTAACGGTCAAGCTGTGAAAGGTTGCCCGGCAACTAATAGCTAAAAACACCTTACACTCTGACGTGAAGAGCTTTTAGAAGTTGTTCCGTCAGAGCCTCCCTAAAAACCGAAGCGTGACGCTTCGGTTTTTTTATTTTCGTTAAAGTGCTGAAAATTATCGCCCTTCATAAAGTGTTCAAAAATTATTCATTTGTGTTGTTGACGCCCATGTGCTGGGCTTCTATGTTTGATAAGGTCTTTCGAAAATACAGATTCATCAACTAACTTTTCGCTATGAAGTTTCGTAGCTTAGTGGATGATTCTAGGAAAGATGTGAATGGCGTTACAAACACTGCTCTCAAACAATTTGTCTTTTTGACCTAAAACGAAGGTGATTCGCCGCCAAGCGTTCACCAATGAGCAGCGATCTGGACGTCAATATGTTCAAACTGCTGCCATCGAGTTCAGGAGGTCAAAAATGAAACGAGCCAGCAATAGCTACAGACTTCAAATGATCAAAGAAGTGGTTACCCGTAGAGAGCGCGAAGCTTGCACGGATCCTATGGCGAGATACATTCATCAGCTGATGGATGAACGCCCGACAAGTAAATTAGATGTTGAATTCAATCATCGATTTTCAGGAAGCCACTTTGACGAACATGCTGGGGGATGGGTCAGTGACCGTTGGTCAATGAAGTAGCGCTAATTTAACGAGTTTGCCTTACACGCACCGCATAGTAAGAGCTAATACAGTCCCGGCTCATCATTGATTATTGCCGAGCCGGGATAATTCGAAATTTAAAAGAGATTTTGCTGTGGTGATAATTCTTCTTGAGACTCTTCTGCCTTTCCCTTCCCTGCCAATACCTTTCTTCTATAGCGCTGACGGCATAGCTTAATTACATGCAACTGTTGAGCAGGCGTATAAGTGAGCCAGTTAAATCGCTCTTCTCTTTTACGCATACATCCTTTGCAATACCCTTTTTCGTCCACACTACAAATACCAACGCAAGGGTTTGGGACGGTAAAAAACTCTAGTTGCTCCATGCTCTAACCGTTTTTTGCTCGCTGTGCTGTAATGATATTATAACGACTTCAATATACGCTCCCAACAGTGCTATACATCTTGCACCTTGAAGCCGTTTGAGTATATAAACTGGACTCTGTCACAGTAATACGAAACTATTACCTTATGCTGACAAAAACAGTGTTTTATTACCTATACTTACCACGTTTTCTAAAAACGGAGTCTATAAAATGAAGCTTAGCCTAAAAACGTTAGTTACAGCAATCTCTCTTCCTGTTCTTATGACTGCATGTGCTAGCAACGGTGACAATGTGAAAGAAATTACGGCTCAAGATTTACAGCACCATAATTGGGAGCTGGTTCAGATTGATGGTAAAAACATCGAATTAAAAGAACGTCAGCAAGCGCCTCGCTTAGAAATCGGAGAAAATCTGACTGCAAATGGTAACGCGGGGTGCAACAACTTCTTTGGTCAAGCTGAACTAAAAAACAATCAACTACGCATCGAAAAAATGGGAATGACCATGAAGATGTGTATGGATGACCAAATGAAAATTGAGCAAGCGATGTCTGAAACTCTTACTGAATGGAGTGATATAACGCTAACCAAAGAAGGGCTAATGCTTAAAAATGACGTTCACGAACTAACGTTTCAGTTGCGTGATTGGGTAAACTAAGTCCCATTTCATATTCTAAGAGCAGCCATAAAATGGCTGCTTTTTTTATGCCTCCTAATCCATATCAAAGCAGGCAGGATGTCTGTTTCGCACGTTTCGGTTAGCAAAATCGTTTAAAACGACAAACTCTTTCCCTCTTTACGCCCTCAACGCCACGTCTACGACGCGGGTTCAGTCTTCCAAATCAACATATCGAAATTGCTTGAGGACAATAATTTTCAATTACTTGAAAGAATATCGTCAAACAAGCGGTCTGCTCTTGTATACCTAAAACGACACCAGAATTGTCCTTTCTTCGTTTTGCTTCACATTGAGAATAATTCTTTGAATCAATGAGTGATTCCGTTTGGGATTGCCATTGATAATAGAGAGAGATGGATTACTATCCTTGTAACAAAGCGGAGCGACTTGTTTAGACGTCAATAACGCCGGAAACGAGAATAAAAAGACATAACACGGAATAGATATGAAAAAGCTACTCAGTACCGTTGGCATTTTAGCCACCACTTTCGCGACATCTTCTTTTGCCAACTCATCGGTTGCTAGTGAATGGCAAAAAATCGAACAACAAGCCGACGGACAATCCGTCTACTTTCATGCTTGGGGCGGAAGCCAAGAAATTAATCGCTACATCCAGTGGGCGAGTAGAGAGCTAAAATCGCGTTATAACGTGACGCTAAACCACGTTAAAGTCACCGATATTTCTGAGACCACCACTCGACTTATCGCAGAAAAAGCCGCAGGTAAAAACAACGGTGGCAGTGTTGATATGGTTTGGATCAATGGCGAAAACTTCAAATCAATGAAGGATAACCAATTGCTGTTTGGTCCTTTTGTTGAAGGTTTGCCAAGCTGGCAATACGTCGATAAATCATTGCCAATTGATGTGGATTTTTCAGAGCCGACTGAAGGTCTGGAAGCACCTTGGGGTGTGGGGCAATTAGTGTTTATCCATGATGAGCAAACCCTGCATAACCCTCCTCGATCATTCGCAGAAATGCTGAGTTACGCAAAAGCGTTTCCAAATCGCCTAACTTACCCTCGCCCACCAGAGTTTCATGGCACAAGCTTTATTAAAGCACTGTTAATTGAGTTGACCAACAACGATCCCGCTTTACAAAAACCAGTCACTGGTGAAACATTTGAGCAAATCACTCAACCGCTGTGGGCTTACCTAGATGAGTTCCATAAAGTCGCTTGGCGCGGTGGTAAACAGTTTCCAGGCGGTACAGCAGAAACCCTTCAACTACTGGATGATGGTCAGACTGACCTGGCAATTACCTTTAACCCGAACGCGGTTTTCTCTGCGCAGTCGAGCGGTAATCTTGCAGAGAGCACCAAAGCGTATGCGATGGACGCAGGTGCACTCTCAAACATTCACTTCTTAGCGATTCCTTGGAACGCAAATGCCAGTGCTGGTGCGCAAGTTGCGATAAACTTTTTATTGAGCCCTGAAGCACAATCTCGCAAAGGTAACCTTAACATCTGGGGCGATCCTTCAGTGCTAAGCAGCCAATACCTAACAGGTTCGGCTAAACATACTCAACAATTCAAATCTATCGCTGAGCCGCATCCAAGCTGGCAATCTGCCTTAGAAAAAGAATGGTTGAAACTCTACGGAAATTAATAAGAGCCCATGTTAAGAGCGCTATATTTAGTCATTATCGCAGTTTGTATTTTGCCTACCATTCCGGGACTACTCGGAGTGGTGGTCTCTGCGCTCGGTTATGTGCCTCCTATCGGCTTGCACCACTTTTCTTTAGATGGCTTTAACGCTGTTTTTGATTGGGAGGGTGTTTGGACATCCATCGGGCTTACTTTCTACTCTGCCATTTTCAGTAGCTACTTGGCTTGCTTGATCACATTTGCGATTTTGCAAGCATCGTGGGGCAGCAAGTTTTGGCGAAAAATTGAAGTAAGCCTCTCACCACTTCTTGCCATGCCGCACGTAGCGTTTGCGATTGGCTTTGCGTTCTTGTTTGCCCCAACTGGTATGGGCGTTAGGGTTCTCAACCAACTGTTTGGTTACGATCCCAATGCGCAAACGGTGAATGACTTAGCATTGCTGATTAAAGATCCGCATGCACTCGGTTTGATCATCATGCTTGCGATTAAAGAAGTGCCGTTTTTATTGTTGATGAGTATTCCAATTCTTCAGCAATTGAAAGTCGATAAGATTGAAAAAGTCAGTCACTCAATGGGCTACAGTTCGGCGCAAGCGTGGTGGAAATGCGTGTTCCCACAGTGGATAGCAAAACTGCGCTTTCCAATGCTGGCGGTATTGGCTTACAGCTTGTCGGTTGTCGATGTTGCATTGATTATTGGCCCCACCAACCCACCAACATTTGCGGTTTTGGTATGGCAGTGGTTTAACGACCCAGATTTATCGCTACTACCAAGAGCAGCCGCAGGCGCGGTCGTGTTGTTTGCGATCGCTAGCCTTTTGATTGGATTTGCACGCTTAATGGAATGGTGTATTACCAAAGGCTTCAAACGCTGGCAGTACTCTGGTCGAAACGGGTTTCGTTTACCCGGTAAGACCCTGTTTTCACTGATTGCGCTACTCGCACTTCTAATGATTCCACTCATGGTGATATGGAGCTTTGCTCAACGCTGGCGCTTTCCAGATTTACTACCAAGCCGCTACAGCCTGCGATTTTGGGAATATGAGTGGCACAGCATTCTTGGCACGCTGGAGCAGAGCATGCTGATTGCCGTTATCAGCGCGACCGTCGCTCTAGCCTTTGCCTTGATCGCACATGAGTATCGCCTTCGTTATCGCTGGCAGGTGCCCGGTTACATTATCGCCATCCCAATGCTGATTCCTCAGCTATCGGTGCTATTCGGTATGCAAGTAGTGACACTGTATTTTAACAGTAACGCGTATTTCTTTTGGGTATGCTGGGCGCATGTGTTCTTCGCATTCCCATTTATTTACCTCTCGCTAGACGGTCCGTGGCGCAGCTTCGACAACGGCTTAACTCGAGTCGCACTCAGCTTAGGTAAATCACCAATGCAAGCTTGGTTAAAAGTGAAACTGCCAATTTTACTACCTGCGATTGCATTCGCATGGGCGGTCGGTATTAGCGTAAGTCTGGCGCAATACCTACCGACATTGGTGCTAGGGGCTGGGCGCATTAGCACCATCACAACCGAAGCCGTTGCACTATCCAGTGGTTTTGACCGACGTGTCACCGCGATTTACGCCATTTGGCAAGCTCTGCTGCCATTCTTGTTCTTCTCTTTTGCGATACTGCTTAGCCACTTGCACAGGAAGTATCGCCGCTTGTCTATAAAAGGTTTACTACTGAATGAGTCTTTGTCTCGAAAACCTCGCCATCCGTAAAACCAATGGCGACGCGCTTTTCTCAGCGTTCAACATGACCGTAGAGAAAGGTGAAATTGTTACTCTGATGGGGCCAAGCGGTTGTGGTAAATCCACTTTGTTGGATGCCATTGCTGGACACCTCTCCGCCGAGTTCAACTACTCTGGCTCCATTACGCTTGATAACGAAAAGTTGGATGCCCTCCCTGCCCATAAGCGTCAGGTCGGTATTCTATTCCAAGACGATTTGCTCTTCCCTCATTTAACGGTGTGGGAGAACCTTGCCTTCGCGCTACCAAACTCAATCAAAGGTGAAGAGCGTAAAGCTCACGCCATGCAAGCACTGAAGAACATTTCATTGACCAAACTTGCCGAATCCTTCCCAGATCAAATCTCCGGAGGACAACGTGCCCGTATTGCTTTGACTCGTATGCTGTTGGCAAAGCCGAAAGTTGCGCTACTCGATGAGCCCTACAGCAAGTTAGATAAAGATCTGCGCGTACAATTTCGCAATTGGGTGGTCGAGCAATTGCAACAAGCGAACATCCCTACTTTGATGGTAACGCACGATGAAGACGACATTCCCAATGGCAGCCGCTGCCTAAACTGGCCGTGGGAGACAAACCATGCTTGATAGCCTGAGTATAAAGCTCATCCGCAAACCGCTGGCACTCAGTGCGACATACCTCGACAAATGTGGTATCACCGCAAATCAAACGACAGTATTTGGCTTTGTGCTTGGCTGTTTTACCCTGCCGGCTTTGATCGCCGAACAATACTTGTTGGCGTTGCTGTTTATTTTGCTGAATAGAATCTGTGATGGATTAGACGGTGCACTGGCGAGGATTCAAAGCATTACCGATGCCGGAGGCTTTCTCGATATCAGCTTGGATTTTCTGTTCTATTCCTTGATTCCTTTTGGTTTTGTGTTGGCCAATCCAGAACAAAATGCCATTGCAGGGGCATTTTTGATTTTTTCCTTCGTCGGGACTGGGAGTAGCTTTTTGGCTTTTGCCATCATGGCAGGAAAACAAGGCATCGATAATCCGGTATATAAACACAAATCCCTCTACTACATGAGCGGCTTAACCGAAGGCACTGAAACCATTGGTTGTTTGGTGCTATTTTGTTTGCTACCGCAACACTTTGCCGTCATAGCCTATATCTTTGGTGCAGCATGTTGGTTTACCACATTCACACGTATTTACTCTGGGTTTCATACGCTTAAAGGCCATTAAACCACTTAGAAGTTCATGTTGTCTTGAGAGAACAGCCGCTAAGTCACTGTTTTAAAAACACTAAAGCACATATTAAATTGGGGTATATACTCTTTGGATGGAGAGAAATCATTCGGAGGCTATATGAAAAAATACGTCAAGCTAGGTATGCTGCTCATCATGTCTTGTATTGTTATGCTTAGCGGCTGTACCTCACCTAACCCGTACGGAGATGCATACGGTTCTTCAGACACACGCAAAGTTCAGCAGGTTTACTACGGAACGATTGAAAAAGTTGAACCAGTAACCATTGATGCCTCTACCCAATCCAACGCCATAGGTACAATCGCTGGTGCCGCCGTGGGTGGTATATTAGGCTCAAAAGTCGGGGGCGGCTCTGGCTCGGATATCGCAGCTATTGGTGGTGGTCTGCTGGGTGGTTATGCCGGCAGTAAAGCCGCTGAAGCAACGGCGAAACGAAATGGTGTGAATCTGACCATTCGCTTAGAGGATGGGAAAATAATCTCTGTCGTTCAAGAAGCAAACCCAAACATGATTTTTCAGCCAGGCCAAGCCGTTCAAATCAACATGTCTGGCAATGAAGCAAGGGTTGTTCCTCGCTAATTTGAACGCGGTTACTCCTTTCCATTGGTCTGCTGTTTTGTTTCAAAGAGCTTAATCCGCGCAAGCGTACATTGCTTACTTATCGGCTTGCGCGATTCTATTTGTATCAAGTTTGATCGTCGTCAATGGAACATCAATCTCCCATACCTTTCGATGTTCAAATGACATCAAACTGCTAGCATGAGCCCATTCCAGATAACTTTGGGCTTGTTATGACTCCGACTGTTGACCACGTACTCCTTAATATCGCGCTAAACCTCAGCTCTAATCGCTCTCACGAGCAACAATATCAAAACCTCATTGATGGGGTCGCGCAAGTATTCCCATGTGATGCGAGCTGCCTGTTTATCTTCGATGAGGATGGGTTTCTGACTCCTGTCGCGGTAAAAGGCTTATCCAGCTCGGTCTTAGGTCGTCGCTATTTCCCCAAAGCGCACCCTCGTTTAGATGCCATTATTCATAGCCGAGAACCTGTACGTTTCGATGCCGATTGTTCACTGCCTGATCCTTTTGACGGCACACTATTAACCGAAGACCAGTGCATTGATGTACACGATTGCATGGGCTTTAGCTTGTATGTGGAAGGACAACTTGTTGGCGCACTAACGATGGATGCCCTAACGGTGGGCGCGTTTGATGACATTGACCCTGTCGCTATCGAAACTTTGGCGGCTTTGACCGCGGCGACATTGCGTAACATTGCTCAATTAAAAGCGCTCAAAGCACAAAACCAAAAGCAGAAAAGCGTCACTCAAACCCTTATCCAACAAGCCCGTTCCCAACATGGCGAAATGGTAGGCTTGAGCCAGCAGATCAACCAGTTACGAAACAACATTGCGACCGTTGCTCAATCAGATTACGCGGTACTTATCACAGGAGAGACCGGTACTGGTAAAGAACTGGTCGCGCACTCGGTGCACGCGCAATCTCATCGTAGCGATAAGCCGATGATTTACGTCAACTGTGCGGCCCTGCCTGAAGGTCTAGCTGAAAGTGAACTGTTTGGTCATGTAAAAGGCGCATTTACAGGTGCTAATAGCCACCGTGCCGGTAAGTTTGAACTGGCAGACGGTGGAACGATTTTCCTTGATGAAGTAGGCGAACTGCCTTTGATTTTGCAAGCAAAATTGCTGCGCGTAATTCAGCAAGGCGAGCTGCAACGTGTAGGTAGCGATCAGCATTTGATGGTCAATGTGCGCATCATCGCCGCGACCAATCGACAATTAGAAAAAGAGGTCGAAGCTGGCACGTTTCGAGCAGACCTTTTCCACCGTTTGAACGTGTTCCCAATCCAAGTCCCCCCACTGCGTGCCCGTGACGGTGATATTCCCGTTTTAGCAGGATACCTGTTAGAAAAAGTACGCCAACAATTCAATGCACCCAATCTGCACGTTCACCCTAAAGTGTTGACTCAATTGGAATCTTTACCTTGGTACGGAAACGTACGCGAGCTCGAACACACTTTAACTCGCGCGGCTTTACACGCCATTCAACAAGGTGCTAGCACGATCATGCTTAACCATTTCGACACCTCACTGGCTCTCGATGATGTAAAAAACACATCGCATTATCTGCCTAAAGAAAGCCAGCCAATGCGAGAGCTAATAGAAAGCTATCAGCGTGATTTAATTGAACATGCTTTGAGCCAAACTGGTGGCGTTTGGGCAAAAGCAGCGGAGTTTTTGCAAATGGATCGCGGGAACTTATATCGGATGGGTAAAAAGCTCGGGATCAATAAATAACCAACCACAAGAAGCCGATGTAATTAAGACATCAACTGCGTTGTCTTAATTACATCAACCACTCATCTAAAAACGATAAAATTAAATACAAATCAATAAGATAACAATTGGCACGCATTCTGCTCTCTAGTGGTCAACATCACGACTATTAAAACAATCACTGGAGAACCCAATATGTTCTGTATTCAATGTGAACAGACAATTCAAACCCCTGCTGTTAAAGGTTGTTCTTTTGCACAAGGCATGTGTGGCAAAACTTCTGAAGTATCAGACCTACAAGACGTGTTGGTTTACACACTGCAAGGGGTTTCTTTTTGGGCATCAAAAGCACTTGAATTCAATATCATTAACGATGAAATCAACCAATGGGCACCAAAAGCATTTTTCTCTACATTGACGAACGTAAACTTCGACCCTGAACGTGTCCTAGAGCTGACTTCTCAAGCTGCAACGTACAAAGCATTGCTAAAAGAGCAAGTGATGTCTGCAGCCACGCTCGCCGATACCGAAGTCGCTGACATTCCTGCTGTTGCTCACTTTGAGCTACCAAACAGCGCAGAAGCAATCTTAGCTTTTGCTCCTCAAGTTGCGGTTAACCGTGGTAAAGACCAAGTACATGAAGATGTTATTGGCCTGCGCCTACTTTGCCTATACGGACTTAAAGGTGCAGCCGCGTACATGGAGCACGCTCGTGTTCTTGAGCAAACCAACAACGATATCTATGCCGAATATCATGAAATCATGGCGTGGTTAGGTGCTGATCCTGAAGATCTCGGTGAACTACTTGATTGCTCAATGCGCGTCGGCCTGATGAACTATAAAGTGATGGAAATGCTCGACCAAGGTGAAACAACGACCTTCGGTCATCCAGAACCAACCACGGTGAACGTCAAACCAGTAAAAGGTAAATGCATTCTTGTTTCTGGCCATGACTTGCATGACCTAGAAAAAATCCTGCAACAGACTGAAGGCAAAGGCATCAACGTTTACACCAACGGTGAAATGCTGCCTGCACACGGCTACCCTGAGCTGAAGAAATACCCTCATCTCGTCGGTAACTACGGCAGCGCATGGCAAAACCAACAGAAAGAATTCGCAAACTTCCCTGGCGCAATCGTAATGACGTCAAACTGTTTGTTGAATCCAAATGTAGGTCAATACGCAGACCGTCTATTCACCCGTAGTATTGTTGGCTGGCCTGGAGTGGCTCACATTGAAGGCGATGATTTTAGCCAAGTAATTGAATGTGCTCTAGCGCAAGACGGTTTCCAACACGACGAAATCGAACACCATATCACGGTTGGTTTTGGTCGCAATGCACTGATGAACGCCGCCCCTGCGGTTATCGATCAAGTGAAGCAAGGCAACATCAAACACTTCTTCCTAGTCGGCGGTTGTGATGGTGATAAAGCGGAACGCAGCTACTACACCGATTTTACGGCTGAAGCGCCAGAAGATACGCTAATCCTGACGTTGGCGTGTGGTAAGTTCCGCTTCAACAAGAATACGTTCGGCGATATCAACGGTATCCCTCGCCTATTGGATGTGGGCCAATGTAACGATGCTTACTCTGCAATCCAGCTTGCACTTGCACTGGCGAAAGAGTTTGACTGTGACATCAATGAACTGCCACTCACGCTTGTACTTTCTTGGTTCGAGCAAAAAGCGATCGTTATCTTGCTAACGCTATTTGCATTGGGCGTGAAAGGCATTTACACAGGCCCTACTGCACCGGCATTCCTAACGCCAAACCTAATCGCCATCATCCAAGAGAAGTTCGATATGCGCAGTATTGGCAATGTTCAGGATGATCTAAAAGCCATCCTAGCAGCTTAATAAACTTGCTTGTTCGCGCCTCCTTACGCGGAGGCGCTATCTATTTCGAACTAAAAATAGCCACAACCAAAGAGATTGTTATGTTTTTTGAATGGCAAGGTAACCAACCCGTCACACTCCGTTGCATCGACAAATACTTCGAAACACACGACACCGTCAGCATCAAATTAGCCGAGCTAACAGAGTCACTTCTGTTTCAGTTTAAGCCTGGCCAGTTTATTAACTTGGGCGTCGAAATTGATGGAAAAATGGAGTTTCGTGCCTATTCAATCAGCTCGATCAATGAAGACGATCACCTTCAACTCACCATCAAACGAGTATCTGGCGGTAAAGTATCGAACTACATCGTTGACTCGCTGCTGCTCGGTGATACCGTTCAAGCATTACCACCAGCAGGCGAATTTAACTGCATCGACCATCCACCCGTGTTACGTGATGGCGAAACAAAAGCCTTGCTTATCAGTGCAGGTTGCGGCGTCACGCCCGTATATTCGATGGCAAAACACTGGCTGAGTAATCAAGATGAAAACGACAACGATGTGGACATCGCATTTCTTCATATCGCACGCAGCCCAGAAGAGACGATTTACTACGATCAACTAGAAACGTTCGACTCTGTGTATCCCAACTTCCATTTAAAGCTGTTGCTAAAAAACCGCGAAGGAACGTCACACCCACAAGGTCGTTTGAATGCCGACTGGCTTAAAGAGCTTGTTCCTGATTTCAAGCAACGCACCGTTTACCTGTGTGGTCCAAGCCAGTTTATGCAAGATGTTCACGGTTATTTGAATGACCTTGGTTTTGACATGACGAACTTCTACCAAGAGAGTTTTACGCCTGCGACTGGCGCAGAAACATCGGTCTCCGATAAAGTTGTTCGTGTTTCTGTTCCTGACTTTGCTCAAACCATCGATTCGCAAAAAGGTCAAGTATTGGCCGATGTGCTTGAAGGCGCAGGTTTACCATTAATCGTCGCTTGTCGTAGCGGCATTTGTGGCTCGTGCAAATGCAAGGTTCGTCAAGGCAACGTCTCTTCCACCAGCCTAGAAACATTAACGCCAGAAGAAATTGAACAAGGCTATGTGCTCGCCTGCTCATCAACCATCGAAGCGGATCTTGAAGTGCAGATTGGTTAGTTTTCCAAATACCAAAAGGCGCCGCGATACGTCTGTTTAGATGTTTCGCGGCGCTTTTGTTTAATTTTTCTTCTATTGCGACAGAGAGTTTTTTAGCTGAATAACAACACTTTCAATGCAGCTTCGCTGTCTACGTCCATAAACTCTGGTGGGTTATCCAGACGCTCACGGTATGTCAACTCTGGCGCTTCTTCTTTCATGCTTTCAATCAAGAAGTCGCTTGTCACAGATGGTGAATTCACACATGCCATCACTTGACCGCCGTCTGCCAACAAATCCGGCAATCGACGTAGAATCTTTTTGTAATCTTTAGTCAGCGCAAAGCTGCCTTTCTGGAATGAAGGCGGATCGATGATAATCAAGTCATACTGACCAGATTTTTTAATCTTACCCCACGATTTAAAGATATCGTGCCCCATAAAGCTTACCTGGTTGATGTTATGACCATTTAGCTTGTGGTTCTCACGACCTTTAGACAGCGACGCTTTTGCCATGTCGACGTTAACCACTTTATCTGCGCCCCCCGCAATGGCAGCGACAGAAAAGCCACACGTGTAAGCAAACAAGTTAAGCACGTTTTTATGCTTCGCATTTTCCCGTACCCAATCACGACCGTAGCGCATGTCCAAAAACAGACCGAAGTTTTGGTTGCGGCCAATATCCAATTGGTATTTCAAACCGCTTTCTTCAACGACAGGGCGAGCGTCTAATTCACCGACAAGCACTTCTGAAGGCGCACCATCGGCATAACGGTGCTGAAGAACCATAGTGCGACCTTGCTTGTCTGCCCACAGTTGTGATTGTGCCAACACATTGAGGCCGCTTTTCAGCTCAGCGAGAAACGCGTCGTCGACTTCTTTAAACAAATTGATAATCAACTGACCTTGTAACCAATCACAGGTTATTTGCTCTAGGCCCTCAAAACGGCGGCCACGACCATGAAACAGTCGACGAATTTCATTCGGAGCTTGCGCGAGCTCGGTTTCTAGATGCTGAAAGAACAGCGGAAGTTGTGATGCTTGCATCGAGTTCTCTTATTAGTTTTCTTTGTGATGGTTATTTGATCGTAGGCCAGTTCAGTTCCCAAGGGGAAAGCCAAGTATCCAAACCCTGAGAGACGATTTCACTGTGCCATTTGCTACCTAGCACTTGGTATTCTCGTGGATCGCAAACAAAGCGATATTGCTCATCTCGGTATTGGAAGCAAAGTGAAAATGCATGCAGATAACCGCGATCAGCCTCATTGCCTGCATTGTAAATCGGGTCACCAACAATACCTGAGCCAACCGATTTTAATGCCACGCGGATTTGATGCGTTTTACCAGTGTGTGGCTTACATAAAAATAGGCGCTCTCCTGGCTCTGCCGCAAGAGAGAAAAACTGGGTAACGGCTGGGTTATTTTTGCTGTTGACCAGCTTCCATGATGAACGGCGCGAACGCTCCATATCACCAACGACCAAACCTTGTTTCTTTTTCGGCTTTTTAGAGCCAATCGCCAGATAGAACTTTTCCACTTGGCGGTCAGCGAAGGCTTGCGATAACGCACTGGCCGCTTTGGCGTTGCGTCCGAGGAGCAGAATACCCGATGTCATTTTATCCAAGCGATGGATCAGATAGAGCTGCTCATCACCACTCTGCTTAGCCACTTCTTGCAGCAGCATTGTGTCGCCATCGTCTTTATGAACAGAGACGTTGGGATGCTTATTGATGATCAGAAAATCGGGATGGGTATGTAGAATATCGAACATAAAAAAACTGGCTCCACGTTTGGAGCCAGCAGTATACATAAGTTATCGGACAAAGCTATCGAGGCTTGCCCCAAGGCCTGAGCTAGAGCTTTCTAGAGAAAATACCAGCAAGACCAATGATCGCGATACCCAGCAGCATGATTTCACCTTTGCCACTGTCAAAGCCAGACTTAATCCCCATGAAGGCAACAATAGCGATCGCAACAGGAATCAAGTATTTAACTAGGTTGTACCACAATCCAAATAGCGGGAAAGATACTTCGCCGTCATTAGTGATCTCTTTTTCTAGCTCAGCACGGCTTAGGCGCCATCCTGCAAAGATACAAACCAACATACCACCAACCGCTAGGAAGATTTTGTCCGTTAGTAAGTCGAAGATATCAAAGGCACCGGTACCGAACAGCGTTGGCCCCATTCCACCTAACGATAGTGACGCAAAGATACATAGTGCCGCCATGACAGCACTTGCAGACAGAACAGCGTTAGAGCGCTTCATGCCTTTCTCGTCGATTAGGTAAGACACGACAACTTCCAGTAATGATACAGAAGAAGTTAATGCCGCCACCGTCAAGCCGATGAAAAATAGCAACGCGAATAGCAACCCAATCACACCGCCCATTTCAGCAAATAGTTGAGGAACGACAACGAATACAAGACCTGGGCCTGCCGCAGGTTCCATGCCGAAGGCAAACATAGCTGGGAACATAGCAACACCAGCAAGAATCGCGACACCTGTATCCATCGCAGTAACCATACCGGTTGTTTGAACTAGGTTCTCTTTCTTCTTCAGGTAAGAACCGTACGTCATCATACAGCCCATACCTAAGCTAAGTGAGAAGAACGCCTGCCCTAGTGCAGCAAGAACCACATTGCTATCGACTTTAGAAAAGTCCGGCATGAATAAGAACTCAAGGCCAGCCATTGCACCTGGCAGCATCAAGCCTTTAACAGAAACAACGATTAGGATTAAGAACAGAAGCGGCATCAGAACCTTACCGGCTTTCTCAATACCACCCGAAATCCCTTTCATCACAATCATGACGTTAAGGAACAGGTAAACACCCATCCACATTAAAGGTTGAATCGGATCTGAGATGAAACCACCAAAGCTGTCGCCAATTGCTTCTGGCGCGCTGAGTAGACCACCGCCCACTTTAAAGATGTAGGCCAATGCCCAACCACCAACCACTGGGTAGAAGCCCATGATCAAAAGACCACTGAAGACTCCCATAACGCCAGTGAACGTCCAGCGTCGGTCAGTTGTTTTGAATGCACCTACGGCAGAAAGACCTGTCTTACGACCAATAGCGAACTCTGTCAGCATCACGCTAAAGCCGATAAAAATAACAAAGATAAGGTAGATAGCAACGAATGCACCGCCGCCACTCTCACCCGCTGTGTAAGGGAATTTCCATATATTGCCTAAACCGACAGCGGAACCCGCTGCTGCCATTACGAAGCCTAGTTTAGACCCCCACGTATCACGTGGTGCTGCTGTATTAGTTGTAGCCACGCTTTTTCTCCAAAATTAGTTTGTTGTGTATGCATAGAGATAGGC
>NZ_WXWT01000494.1:0-16771 GCF_009904725.1 Vibrio sp. V43_P6S15P86 | reverse complement strand
AATAAGGCTGGTGAGAGCACTGGCAGAGCGATTTTCGCCCAATACTGTGATGTTTTGGCTCCCAGTAGCGCAGCAGCTGCTTGCCAATCATCGCTCAACGCGTCGAACGCAGGGTAGAGCAACAATACCGCCAGCGGGATTTGGAAGTAGATGTAAATGGCCAGCAGGCCCCATTTACCATAAAGGTCGAAATCACCGAGTAAGCCATACTGCTTGAGCAAAAGGGTAATCGCCCCATTGGTGCCCAAAATAATAATAAAAGCGAATGACAGAGGTACGCCTGCAAAGTTGCTGCTCATGTTCGTAAACGCAATCACACCGTCGCGGACTTTAGAATCGACTCTGCGCAGAGAAGAGACCAACAGAGTCGCAATGGCTAAGCCAAAAATGCTTGACCATACAGCTAACCACAAACTGTTGCCAAACGCCTGCATCATAAAGGCGGAGTCGAGCACTTCAATGTAGTTATCGAAGGCAAACTCGCCATCGTAGATAAAGCTGTTTAACAGTACCCAAATCATCGGTGCGAGTTGAAATAGGTAGAAAAACAGCGCGAAAGGCACTAACCAAATGGCTGGCTTAAAGCGCTTTAACCAAGTACTTGCCAAATTTGAGCGTGATTCGCTGGAGCTTGGGGAGAGGACTGAACTGCTCATAGTGCTAACAATTCCTGAGTGTATGGCTTCGTGTGGTCAAGGTTTAGCAATTGACAAACGGTGCCACAAATATCAGTTTGCTTAATATGACAATCTTGATGGGTAAATTTATCACCAATGACAAACAGGGGAACTTCTCGCTCTTCAGGTAAAATCCCACCGTGAGAAAGATCGTTGTTCATGCCATGATCGCTGGTCACAATGATTTGATACCCATCAGCAAGCCATTGATCGATGTAGTTGGAAAGAATAATGTCTGCACCTCGCGCACAATTTCGGTATTGGCGAGAGTCTAGGCCAAACTTATGTCCTGTATCGTCGATATTCATCGGGTGGATCAGTAAGAAATCAGGTTGATAGTTTCGACGTAAATACTCTGCGTCCAGGAACAAGGCTTCATCAGGATAATGATCCCAATGGTAAAAGCAGCCATGCTGGATATTCAGGGTTTCATCATGCGTGAAACGATCGCGAACAGGTTCAAATGGCGCGCGATTATAAAGCTCACTTACCCAGTGGTAGGCAGCCGCAGCGGTCACTTTTCCTTGGTCTTTTGCCAAACTGAAAATGGAATCGTGTTTGGATAGACGAACGATATTGTTGTTTACGATGCCGCTTTCTACAGGGCGAACGCCCGTTAAAATGCACTCATAAAGTGGGCGAGACATAGAGGGCAGCTCACACTGCACAGGATAAAGCGTTGCGCGAGTTTCTTGTTGGGAACGACTTTGTTCTAGAAGACCATTGAGGTAGCCCATGCAATCACGGGCTACCTGATAGCTCAGTCCATCTAGAACAACAAGGATGACCTTATTGCTCATAACGACTTACTCTTATTGCTGGTGGATTAAGACACTTTCTTGCCATTGACGTGGCAGCTTACGTGCGGACTTTTCCCAAGCGGAGAAGTCAGTCACTGGGTGAACATTGCTGTATTGGTCGTTAGCAATTAGCTTGTCTTGCACTGCTTGAGGCAGTGTGATGTTGGTGCGGATTGGACGCGCATAACCTTCTGCTAAGTTGATTTGTCCTTGATCGCTGAAGATGTACTCACGAGCAAGCTTTGCTGCATTAGGGTTCTTCGCATATTTATTGATTATGGTTGTATAACCAGAAATCACAGAGCCATCTTGAGGAATGCTCACTGTAAAGCGGTCGCGGTCAATTTTGTCGCGGTAGTTCAACGCATTGAAGTCCCACATGATCGCCACTTCCACTTCGCCTTTTTCTAGGTTGGCGATGTTCGGATCGGTAAATGAAAGACGACCTTGCTTCGCGAGTTCAGAAAAGAATTTTAGCGCAGGCTTGAGGTTGGATTCGTCCCCACCGTTGGCGAACGCTGCGGCGAGAACCGCGTTGTTTGCCTGTGCTGCTACGCCTACGTCACCTACGGTCACTTTGTAGTCGCCTTTTAATAGGTCATCCCACGTTTTTGGCGCGTCTTTTACGAGGTTATTGTTGGAGATAAAAGAAATAGTGCCAGTGTAAGCAAGTGCCCAATGACCATCTTCGTCTTTTGCCCAATCTGGGATGTCATTCCAAGTTGTTGGTTTATATGGCTGAGTGACGCCTTTTTTAACCGCTACACGTGCGAAGGCAAAGCCTACGTCACCAATGTCTGCGGTCGCGTTTTTCTTCTCAGCTTCGAATTTTGCGATTTCTTGAGCCGAGCTCATATCCGTGTCTTGGTGCTTAAGGTTGTAATTTGACTTTAAATCAGCCCAAGTGTCTTTCCAGTTTGCCCAACTGTCAGGCATACCCACACTGTAAACCGCCCCTTCTTTTTGTGCTGCTGCTACCAAAGATTCAATATCGGCTTCTTTCGCTACTGTTGGCGTAGCGAGCGTTACCGCAATGATTGCCGCTGGTGCGGTAATTGAACGACTTAGCAAAGTTTTCATTGTCTCCATCCTTCTGGACTAGGTCAGTAAGTTCGCTTTGTATGCTATGGATGGAATGTGACGATTTAGCGCAAGTAATTTGACAGTTTTTATGAATTTCTATGGCACTTATATTTCATACGCTCAATATGTGTTCTGTTGATTAATGTCATATTTTTGTTACGTACACGCCTTATGTTGTTCATCAAATTATCGTTGGACTAGATCAGAATGAGAGCGACAGGCACCAGCCAATTTGGTACCCAATTAGGAAAAATTAGAAGCAGCTTAAAGCAGCAGATTCTTTCCGGCATCATGTCGGAAGGACAAAAACTGCCATCAGAAAGGGAGCTCAGTGAGCTGTTTTCTACGACTCGAATCACTATCAAAGATGCGTTGGTGTCTTTAGAAACTGAAGGCCTGATCTACCGAGAAGAGCGTCGTGGTTGGTATGTATCTCCAGAGCGGATCTGTTATAACCCGTTGTCTCGTTCTCACTTCCATCAAATGATTAGAGAGCAGCATCGTATTGCAGAAACCAAGTTACTCAACGTACGAAGTGAAATGGCTGCAGGTGAGTATGCCAAATCGTTAGAGGTTGAGCGAATTACCCCAATTTATGTGATTGAGCGGTTACGTTTTATTGATGGGCGAGCGGTATTGTTTGTTGAAAATGTACTCAAAGCGGCACTGTTTGAAGGCATATTGTCTGAGAACCTCACCATGTCCCTGACGGGCATTTATCGTGAGAAGTATGGTTACGAGACAAAGCGCTCTCGTTTTGATGTGATTCCCACGTCAGCTCCTGCTCATGTCGCTAAGGCGTTGAACCTAGCTGAAGGACAACCCGTTCTGAAAATTCGGCGGGTAAACTACAAACAAGATGGGCATTTAATGGACTGCGAATTCGAGTATTGGCGTCCAGATGCAGTGATGATTCGCATTGATAGCGTAGGATAAAGCGCAGAATTAAAAAGAGCCCAATGAAGGGCTCTTTTTCGCATATTGGTTAGAGAGGCGGTTTAAACGAGGCCTTGCTCTTTTGCCATTTTACTTGCTATGCCAGGCGCTTTCCAAATGCTTGGCAGCAAAATGAAAGACACAGGCACGGCGGTAATCACAATGAAAGACTGCAATGCAGAAATACCACCAGAGCCCATTGAGATAAGCGCAATAGCGACAATACCCATAATCAGCCCCCAGAACGAGCGAATCACTGCGTTTGGTTCTGTTGAGCCCGTCATCACTACACTGATTGTGTAAGTCATCGAGTCACCCGTCGTCACGATAAATGTTGTCGTTAAGATCAGGAACAGAACCGAAATGATCATTGGGTAAGGTAATTCACCAGTAATCGCTAGCAGTGCTGCAGGCAAGTTAAAGCCTTCAAACGCAGATGAAATCAAACCAGGGTTATCAAGTTCAAACGCAAGGCCACTGCCACCAACGATACTAAACCAGAAGCAAGTAATCAGCGGTGCCGCGATGCTAATAGACATGATTAATTGGCGAATTGTACGACCACGAGAGATACGAGCAATAAAGATCGCCATCATTGGGCCATAACCGATAAACCAACCCCAGAAGAATACTGTCCACCAGCTTAGCCAGCCTGTATCACCACGGTAAAGTGCCATAGGGAAGAAGTTATCCACCATACGACCAACGCCTTGCACGTAGCCATCAACGATAAAGCTTGTCGGCCCGAAGAACAGGATGTAACCAATTAATAGTACAGACAAAATGATGTTGTAACGACTGACGATTTGAATACCCTTGCTCAAACCGCTCAGTGCGGAAAGGGTATACATCAGGATCGCCGCCATAATAACCATACTTTGCGTTACGAACGTATCTGGCAGGCCAAACAATGAGTTTAGCGCGTAGCTAATTTGTAAACCTAAGAAGCCGATAGGACCGATGGTTCCTGCCGCTACGGCAATGATGCTACATGCGTCAGCAACATCACCAATCCAGCCTTTAATGGCTTTATCACCAAACACAGGGTAAAGCAGAGTACGAGGCTTAAGAGGCAGGCCTTTATCGTAATGCAAGTGCATTAAGACAATGGAAGATAGACCACCAAGGATCGCCCAAGCTAAGAAGCCCCAGTGCATAAAAGACTGAGATAGGGCATTGATTGCGGCAGTTTTCGGTGAGGCTTCCCCGTATAGAGGCGGAGCAGTCACAAAGTGCGCGATAGGCTCAGCTGCGGCCCAAAACACACCACCACCTGCAAGTAGAGTACAGAGTACGATTGACAACCACTTAAAGTTATCAATATCAGGTTTCGCTAGACCACCTAGGCGCACATAACCAGTGCGACCAAACGCAAGAGCCAAACCAATTAGGAAATTCAGAAGAAGCAGTACTTGCCAGTAAGCTCCGAAATATTTAGTAGCAAAGCCGAAGCCGGTGTTAACCATTGCGGTTAGAGAGTCGGTATTCGTTAGAGCAAGTAAAACGAATAGAGTGAGGAAGCTACCACTTAACCAAAAGACAGGATTGGTGAGTTCGAGGCGCTTGAGTAAAGATGGGGGATGAATAGCAGAATAGTCAGCATCCTGAATAGGCGCTGTGTGGGAGGCGGCATTCGTCATATTTGACATAATTACTTCGCTTTTTAGGGCTATGAAGCCGTGCATTTCCCCTCACATCGTTTCAACGAAAAGTGTGAGGATGTTCAAAAAGCCGATGATGTTAACATGTCGAAGTTGCAAATATAACCTTAGATTTCGATTAATTTTTAACAGGTTAGCCAAGTTGCTGATTTTTGGGTAGAGATCAAAAGAAAGAGTTTTTACGTGAAATGCACCGCATTTCGTATGTAATTAACATTTCCCTTGTTTTTACATGGGATTGTCAGGATTACATTGAGAAAACATGTTTTTCCCAAGCTAAGGTTTAACTCAATGGCTCACTTCGAACTTAACGGGCAGTGGATGCTTACCTCGCCACAGCGTCCCGATCTTGAAATTCCAATCTTTATTCCGGGCGATAATGTGTCGGCGCTTTTACAAGCAGAGCAGATTCCAGATCCTTATTTTGCCGATAATGAAAACAAAGTTCGATGGATTGAAGAGTGTGAGTGGCATATCTCACGTGAGTTTGACGTCGACGCGTTTACGTTGTCTGCCAAGCAAATTTGGATGACGCTAACTCGTGTCGATACCTTGGCAACCTTCTATGTTAATGGTGAGCTAGCACTAACTTGCAGCAACATGTTTACCCAGCAACGAGTTGATATCAAACCTTATTTAAAACAGGGTATAAATACTGTTCTTGTTCAATTCGCCAGAGTCGATATAGAAGGTGTGGAACGCGCCAAAAAATTGCCCTTCCCAATCCCTTCCGCAATGGGAAATAATCAAATTCCGCATATGAATTTGATCCGAAAAACGCAATGTCATTCCGGATGGGATTGGGGCATTTGCTTGATAGTATCGGGTATTTACGACCCCATTCAAATCGACATTGTGAATGAGCTTTGGCTCAAAGGCTTTTCGACAGAGCAGCAATGGCAAGCCGATGAGAGTGTGTTTCTTGATGTAGTAGTTGAAGTGGAAACGGACAGTCAACGCCATGAAATGATGGTTGAATTTAATGGTGAGCGTCAATGTATTCAAACAAAAGGAAGTGGTCACTATCATTGCCAGTTCCACATTTTGGAGCCTCAACGCTGGTGGCCATCGGGTTATGGCGAAGCGTATCTCTATCCCATTACCATTTCTTGCAGAGAGCAAAAGTTAACGCACAACATTGGTTTGCGTCAGTTAACCCTAAATAACCAAGCTGATGAGCACGGCTCTGCAATGGAATTTATCGTCAATGGCGTACCGATTAATGCTAAAGGTGCCAACTGGATCCCTATTGACGCAATGCCGGGGCGAGAGTGCGAAACACGTTATCGCAACCTTTTGCAAAGTGCGGTTGACGCCAACATGAACATGATTCGCGTATGGGGGGGAGGTCAGTACGAGAGTGAGATCTTTTACAATCTGTGTGATGAACTTGGCTTGTTGGTGTGGCAAGACATGATGTTCGCCTGCTCGTTGTACCCATCAAACGACGAGTTTTTAAAAGAGGTAGAAGAAGAACTTAGATTCCAAATCCCGAGGCTCAAGGAGCACCCATCAATCGCACTTTGGTGTGGTGACAATGAAGTGATTGGAGCTATTGGGTGGTACGAAGAATCTAAGCACAATAAAGTCAAATACACGGTTAACTACGATCGCCTCAACCGCATGATTGAGCAGGTGATTACCGAACAAGATAGCGCTCGTCGTTTCTGGCCAAGTTCCCCATGTAATGGTGAACTGGATTTCGGTGACGCGTGGCATGATGATAGTAAAGGTGATATGCACTTTTGGGACGTTTGGCATTCAGGAAAACCATTCAGTGCCTACCTTGACGTGAATCCTCGTTTTTGCTCTGAGTTTGGTTTTCAATCTTGGCCATCTTTTGCAGAAGTTAAGCAGTTTGTCCCGGAGCAAGATTGGAATATCACGTCCCTAACCTTTGAACAACATCAGAAGAATCCTCGTGGTAACAGTATCATCACAGAGATGTTCACGCGTTATTTCCGTTTTCCCTCTGGGTTCGAGAACATGCTGTATTTAAGCCAAGTTCAGCAGGCAATCGCGATCAAAACTGCATGCGATCATTGGCGTGCCATTTCTCCAGTTTGTCGCGGCATGCTGTACTGGCAACTCAACGACAATTGGCCTGTCAGTTCTTGGTCTAGCTTGGAGTACAGTGGTCGTTGGAAGCAGTTACACTACCATGCAAAACGCTTTTTTGCGCCGCAGTATTTGGTATTTTCCGAGCATACAGGCAAGTTGAGCCTGCATTTGCTCAATGATGCCAAAGCGCCCGCAAGCGTCTACGTACTGCTCAAGTGGGTAGATTGGCAAGGGGAAGAAAAGCAATGTTGGAGCTTAGAACAAACAGTCATAGCAGACAGCAATACGATTTTGTGGCAATTGGATGAATCGATCGAGAAGGACGAACTTACGTCAGGCTTCTTCTATGTTGAAGCGCAAATCTGTGAAGACAGAATAAGCAACACATGGTTTAGTTCTCATGAGCTAAAAACCTTGCCGATAGCGAAAGCCAATATTGGTGTCTCTATTGAAGGGAGGCAAATTACATTGATTGCGGATAAGCCTGCGTTTTTTGTTCATTTGGAGAGTGATGCTGATGGAAGGTTCAGTGACTCCAGTTTTACTCTGTTGGTCAACGTTCCAATG
Organism: Vibrio sp. V43_P6S15P86; assembly: GCF_009904725.1. Classification (NCBI taxonomy): domain Bacteria; kingdom Pseudomonadati; phylum Pseudomonadota; class Gammaproteobacteria; order Vibrionales; family Vibrionaceae; genus Vibrio; species Vibrio sp. V43_P6S15P86. The sequence continues at coordinate 8,986 of NZ_WXWT01000494.1, read as the reverse complement.
ACGGTTGAGTATTTAGGTGATGATGTTTCAGGTATGCAGCAGTCGTTGAGGGTATACCACCTTAATGATTAAAGCGGGTATAGAACATCTACATGCTGACAACTAAAAAGGGAGCGTTTGCTCCCTTTTTAGTTACCAAGTATCCGTTATTAAGCTCAGGTTGAGACAGAAGACTATTTAAGTTTCTGATGGACCCGATAGCTAACGACAAAGCCAATGTAGAATAGTGCAGCAAGAGTAATCATTGCCGTCGCGTACGCCAGTAGGCTGTTTAACCCTAAACCAAAAGCCAGAGTGAAGGCGATACCATGAATGGCTTCCGCAGGGATTCGGTACCAAGCAGAGTGGACGGAAGATCCGAAGAGGATAAAGGTACTAAGTAAGACAATCGTGCCGCCTATAAAGCCGACCCATCTGCTGTTGTTCATGTTGTAATCTCAGGTGTTACCGAGGTAACGTAACAAAATATTTCAGGATCGTATTATACAACCGATCATCGCGAAAAGCGCTAGAGAAATTTCGCGGATAAAACAGAGTGTTTTAATTCGAACAAAAGAATACGACCATAGCCAACTTAATACAGGAATAACAAAACATGTTGAGATTTATACAACGTCGCCGCATTAAGAAAGTGATTAAGCTAATGAGTACCAGATTGGTGGTGGGATACGGCAGTCGTGAGTACTTTTCGGTTGGTCAGGTAAAGACGAGCACCAGCGAGTTAAGCGCGTGCCAACAAAAAATTGCGTTGGCATTATATGCGGATCCGCAAGATCTTGATTTGGAAAATCAACCAGAGTTGCAAGCCATCCGCTCTGATGTAGCGCATGACTTCTTCGCTGGTGTCGATTATACCGCTCAAGATGTGCTTCATTTATTCGGTGCTGGTGGCTGGAAAGGCGGCCGAATGGAAGATGGAATGTCTCATCATTTTGGTATGCACAGTCGATACTAGAGCGAGCTAACCTTATAAAGTCTTGTCAGTTAACTCGCTATATCACTTTGCCTTGTGAGGTGTTACTCCGATGCTTTGTTAAGCGGCACGCTTTACGAGGCAGAAGTGCTTTTTACTGCGTTGCAGTAACCAGTATTGGTCAAACAGTGGGAAGCTTAAACTCGGGTTATCAGCCGACACTTTTTCACCGTTTACACTGATGGCGTTGTTGTTGATGTGTTCGCGCGCAACACGTTTCGAGCTTGCTAAGCCCGACTCAATCAATAGCTCAACCAAATCTTGTTGTGTGCTCTCAATGCTTGGTAAACCATCTAACTCCAACTGTTTTAATTCACCCAAACTCAGTTGTTGCACATTACCGCTGAATAAAGCTTGCGTGATGCGTTCGGCACTGACTAGACCTTCTTCGCCATGAACAAATCGCGTCATTTCTTCAGCGAGAATACGTTGTGCTTGTGGCTTGCCTTGGCTTGCTTGGTCTTGCGCTTCAATGCTGGCAATTTCTTCGCAGCTCAAGAACGTGTAGTAACGCAAGAAGTGGTAAACGTCGGCGTCTTCTGCGCCAAGCCAGAACTGGTAGAAGGCGTAAGGAGAGGTTTTGCTAGGATCTAGCCATACTGCACCACCTTCAGTTTTGCCAAATTTGGTGCCATCGGATTTGGTGATCAGCGGCAGAGTTAAGCCAAATACTTGCTCACCATTTTGGCGACGAGTTAAATCGATCCCACTGACGATGTTCCCCCATTGGTCATTGCCACCGATTTGCAAACGGCAACCGTATTGACGGTTTAGCTCGGCAAAATCGTACGATTGCAGCAGAGCGTAGCTAAATTCGGTGAAGGAGATACCTTGGTCAGGGCGTTGCAGGCGTTGTTTTACCGATTCTCGGTTGATCATAGTATTGATCGAGAAGTGCTTACCCACATCGCGGAAGAAGTCGATCACATTGATCGCTTTCATCCAGTCAGCGTTGTTCACCATGATCATCGGCTTGGTCAGTTGGTGGTTCATCAACTGCTGAATTTGATTAGAAAGATCGTTAACCCAGCCTGAGACGATTTCCTCTGAGTTCAGACTGCGCTCAGTCGCTTTAAAGCTTGGGTCGCCAATCATGCCCGTTGCACCGCCAATCAAGGCAACAGCTTGGTGTCCGGCATCTTGAAAGCGCTTAAGCATAATCAAAGGCACGAGGTGGCCGATATGCAAGCTGCCAGCTGTAGGATCGAAGCCGCAGTAAACGGTTTGTGGCTGTGAGAGAAGTGTCTGAATTTCTTCCAAATCGCTGGCTTGTGCAATCAAGCCACGATCTTGTAAATCTTGCAGTAATGGTGTCGTCATTCTTTTTTTCTGTCTTAGTGGTTGTTACATTCAGACTAAAACGCGACACCTTTTCTCGATATATCCCTTAAGGGACAGTTTTTTATCTTGAATGGAGAATGAGGTGATTGAGGAAAAGCTGGAATAACTCACTCAATGAAGACACATTTAATTGCGAGTAAATTCGCTTTCGATGATTTTTGACCGTGCCTTGAACTAAGTGTAACCGCGCGGCAATTTCTTTGGTGTCAAACCCTTGAGCGAGAAGTGAAGCCACCTCTTGCTCGCGACGAGTGAGTGATTCTACGCCAAATGTTGCTAAAGCTTGCTCAATGGCTAATCGCATACTGCCAGAATAAGCACTCTGGGCAAAAACAGGCTCAGAAAAGGTAAACTCCGTTTGTTTCCAGTGCTGCTGACAAAGCGATTGAATTATCGGGAAGTAGGGCTTTAATTTATTGATTTGCTGTTGAGAAAAGTATTTTCCATCATTCATATACCCGAAGTACAGCATGACCCAACGGCCAGGTTCGACTTCGACTAGCATGCTCAGTTCGTCTTTCCACCCGGTCTGATGGTAGAACTGTTCGCAGTAGGAAGTAAAATCAACGCCTTTGCGTGCTACGTCTTTGAGCGTAAATACGCCTTGTTGCTTTGTCTCGTTTAGTTTGAGAAAAAAAGGGTCATTTTGAAATGAGTCAGTAAGGTAGCGTTGAAAAAGTAATTCTCGCTCGTTCTCAATCGAGTCGTAGAGATAAATAGGATGTTTACCTTCTCGATAACCTAAAATAACCGCGCAATCAAAATGAAAAAGAGTGCGAATGACACGCATAAGCTTAGGAGTAAAGTTAGGCGTATTAAGAGCAGAAATTGCTTCTGCCAGCAGATTATTAAAGTTATTGTCAGGCATGGGATACCGAATCGCAGATGGTTTTGCGCAAGCATAACCAAAAGCCATCCAACGAGAAAGGGAAGTCACCATCTTCTGGTGACTTCCCATGAGAAAGTTGCACAAGTACTCAGTTTTGAGGAGTCATAGCTGCGTTAACTTATTGATAAGGGTGCATAACAACTGTTCTGTTTAAGCAATTAGTTGCTATGCGTTACTGCGAGTTGGTGAGCTCTTCGTTAACCCAATATTTAGAACCAGACACGTTGGCATCGATGAGCAAGCCTTTTGCATTCAACTGATAAACGGCGACGCCACTGTTAAATTGTTTTGAAAGTTGCTCTGAGTCTTCGCCAGCTACAGCAGAGGCTTCACTGGTCGCTTCCCATCCTTCGTTGACGAACGTATCAAAGTCTTCTTTGCTCTCAAACAGAATCACTTGTTGGTAAAACTTGCCGCCAGCCCCAAGTGCGACGCCCAAACCAAACATATTCATATAAGTGCGTTTTTCTGTTTCCTTATTGACTGCGACACCTGACCCTGAGTTGGTGTGAAACAACAAAGACAATTTACGAGAATCAAAGACCGCGTAGCCGTAAGCGTTGTCGTAAATGGCTTTGGCCTCCGACTTTTCATTAAACAACTTGAGTAAAGCACTATCCGCCATTAAGTCTACGGCTTGGCGAGCTTCTTCTGGCGTGTCGCCTTCCATTAGTTCATCAATTTTCTTGTCGGCTGCATCTATCCATTCTTTGCTTTTCTCGATACTAGCTTCTGTCCACTCGCCCGCGGTATTGATTGCTTCCTCGGACCAGTGCGTGAAATCTTGCCACGCTTGTTTTGAAAAGGCTTTGGTATCGTCCCAAGCATCTTGCGCAGTATCAGAAACCGCTTCGCCTAGCTCAGACATTTTGTTGGAAATATCATCCCAATCTGCGTAAGCGGGAGATGCGATGAGCATCAATGTGGTAATGAGTGCGATAGACTTTTTCATCAAATTCTCTCTGGAGTTGTCGATACATCATTCATTCTAGGTCATCAGACTTTGATAATGAAATTGACTAAATGGCGATCTTGAGAGAGGAATCACGAACTGATTGCGAAATGACGTATGCATAACAAAGCCCTCACAAGGGGAGTGTGAGGGCTTAAGTTTTTAGCGCGTTACTTGCTGCTAACTTTACCGAGCTGTAACCAAGTATCGATAACGGTGTCTGGGTTTAGTGAAACAGAGCTAATACCTTGATCCATTAGCCATTCCGCTAAGTCGTCGTGGTCTGATGGGCCTTGACCACAAATACCAACGTATTTGCCTGCTTTTGTTGCCGCATCAATCGCCATCTGAAGCATCACCTTAACCGCTGGGTTGCGCTCATCAAATAGATGTGCGACATCGCCAGAGTCACGGTCAAGACCAAGCGTTAGCTGAGTCATGTCGTTTGAGCCAATCGAGACGCCATCAAAGTACTTCAAGAACTCATCGGCAAGGACCGCGTTGGATGGCAGTTCGCACATCATGATGACTTTAAGACCCTGATCGCCACGGCGCAGATCAAACTTCGCTAGCAAATCAATCACTGATGCTGCTTCGCTTGGTGTACGCACAAATGGGATCATGATTTCAACGTTTTTCAGACCCATTTCGTTACGAACGCGTTTGATTGCTTGAGTTTCTAGCTCGAAGCAGTCTTCAAACACTGGAGAAATGTAACGAGACGCGCCACGGAAGCCAAGCATTGGGTTTTCTTCATGCGGTTCGTATGCTTTACCGCCAACCAAGTTGCTGTATTCGTTAGACTTAAAGTCAGACATACGAACAATAACGCGTTTCGGCCAAAATGCCGCAGCGATAGTCGCGATGCCTTCAGTCAGTTTGCTTACGTAGAAATCGATAGGATCTTTGTAACCACGAATGCGCTGTTTGATTTCTGCTTTTAGCTCATCGCTTTGCGCATCAAAGTTAAGTAATGCTTTCGGGTGAATACCGATCATCTTGTTGATGATGAACTCTAGACGAGCAAGGCCAACACCTTCGTTTGGAATCTGAGCAAAGTCGAATGCGCGATCTGGGTTGCCCACATTCATCATCACTTTGGTCGGCAGCAGTGGCAGTTCATCAACAGAAGAGCGTTTTACATCAAACTCAAGTTCACCTTGGTAAACGTAACCCGTTTCGCCTTCTGCACAAGATACTGTTACTGTTGCGCCATCAGTCAGTTTGCTTGTCGCATCGCCACAGCCAACGATTGCAGGAATACCAAGTTCACGAGCAATGATTGCTGCGTGACAAGTACGTCCGCCACGGTTGGTAACAATAGCAGATGCTTTTTTCATCACTGGTTCCCAGTCTGGGTCAGTCATGTCTGTAACTAACACATCACCTTCTTGAACCAATGACATTTGGTCCAGAGAGTCAACCAAACGTACTGCACCTTTACCGATACGTTGACCGATGGCACGACCTTCAATCAAAACATCTGCTTTGTTCTGTAGCTCGTAGCGCTCGATTACATTCTTTTCGTTTTGAGAACAAACCGTTTCTGGGCGAGCTTGCACAATGTACAACTTGCCATCAATGCCGTCTTTCGCCCATTCGATGTCCATTGGACGTTGGTAGTGCTTCTCGATGATCATCGCTTGTTTGGCGAGCTCTTTGATCTCTTCGTCGTTCAATGAGAACGTGTTGCGCTCTTCATCAGAAGTATCAACGATGTCAACTTGTTTGCCGATCTCTTGGTTGTCAGAGTAGATCATTTTGATCAACTTAGAACCAAATGTTTTCTTAACGATCGGGTGCTCACCTGCTTCAAGCATTGGCTTATGAACGTAGAATTCATCAGGGTTTACTGCGCCTTGAACGACCATTTCACCTAGGCCCCATGAAGAGGTGATGAAGACAACTTGGTCGAAACCAGACTCAGTATCAAGCGTAAACATCACACCCGAAGAAGCTTTGTCTGAACGCACCATACGTTGGATACCCGCAGATAGTGAGATACCACGATGGTCGAAACCTTGGTGTACACGGTAAGAGATCGCACGGTCGTTAAATAGAGAAGCGTAAACGTGCTTAGTTGCTTCTAGTACTGCATCGATGCCTTTCACGTTCAAAAACGTTTCTTGCTGACCAGCAAAAGAAGCATCAGGCAGGTCTTCTGCCGTAGCAGACGAACGAACTGCGACTGAAAGCTCAGGGTTGCCTTCAATCAGTTCTTGGTAGTTTTCACGGATTTCTTGTTCAAGGTCCGCAGGGAAAGGGGCCTCTAATACCCATTGACGGATGGTTGCACCTGTCTTACGCAGAGCTTCCACATCCTCAACGTCTAGTTCATCAAGTAATTGGTGAATACGCTCATCCAAACCTTCGTGGTCAAGGAATTGGTTAAACGCGTATGAGGTTGTCGCAAAACCATTTGGTACAGAAACGCCTGCGTTCGCTAGGTTAGAAACCATTTCGCCAAGTGAAGCATTCTTACCGCCGACTTTGTCGACATCATCCATGGATAGGCCATTGAACCAGAGGGTGTTCTTTTGCATGTCTTTCTCCAGAAACATTGCAGCTTAGTAGGGGGACTTAAATCGCTCTAAACAATCGCATGTTGGCTGTTATTACACTTTGACCATACATTGCTTCATTTAGATTGATATCAAAGGCAAACGATTACGTTCTGGCTGAAAAAAATTCAAAAGAATTTTTAAAGCTGTGGTGAACCTAACTGAAAGCCAAACTGATTTATTAATATTATGTTTACCATCCTACTCAAAAGATTTTGAAAAATTAAACAGAAATGCAAATAAATAACCAAAGTCGTGATGTGTTCTATGTTTCTGACGGTACGGCGATAACATGTGAGACATTAGGGCATGTTGTTCTCGGTCAATTTCCGTTCATTCCTAACGAAAAAACCTTTCCGTTCGTAGAAAGCCAGGACAAAGTTGCTGACGTTGTAAAAGAAATTGAAACTTCCTACCAACGCAATGGCGTCAAACCTCTGGTGTTTTTCTCTATCGTGGTGCCAGACGTACGTGAAATGCTGCTGGAAGCGCCTGCATACAGCTACGATGTGTTGGAAAGCATTGTACAGAAAGTGCAAGACGACATTCAGATGGCGCCAAAACCCAAGTTGCAACGTTCTCGCAGTGTGGGGAAAGATTCCGATACCTATTTCGACCGTATCGCGGCCATTGAATATACATTGGCGCATGATGATGGCATCACGCTAAAAGGGTTGGAGCAAGCCGATATCATCCTGCTGGGAGTATCGCGCAGCGGAAAAACCCCCACCAGCCTATATATGGCGATGCAGTTTGGTTTGCGTGTCGTGAACTACCCATTTATCGCGGAAGACGTGAAGATGATGCGCTTGTTGCCTGAGTTTGAGATCCATCGTCATAAATTATTCGGGCTTACTATCGACCCTGAACGTTTGACTGAAATCCGTGAGAATCGTTTGTCTGGAAGTGATTACGCCAGTACTGAGCAGTGTAAGTTGGAGCTAGACACCGTAGAGGCGTTGTTTAGAAGAGAGGCGATCCCATACATCAATACGTCCTCTCTGTCTGTTGAGGAAATTACTACGCGTATTCTGGAAAAAGCAGGAATGAAGCGCCGTTTGTTTGGTTAACCAGGGGCGCCAACATCGTCGTGTGCAAGAGGAGGCGAGTAACACCTCCTCTTGTGCATCTAAAGATGCCTTACACAGAATGATTTAATAGTATTGGAACATCTTTTGGATGTCTTGATAGTTTTTGGTTTGAGTCAGTGACAGCATCAGTAAGATACGTGCTTTTTGTGGGTTTAGTGTGCCTGAGGCAACAAAGCCATATTTGTCGTCATCAATTTCAGCATCCAAAGTGGTTGAGCCGCTAGGCGTTCGGGAGCTCCTTACAACAACAACGCCATCTTTGCTCGCTTTTTCTAGCTCATCAAAGACCGTGTGGTACAAGTTACCATTACCAACACCAGCACTTACAATACCGTCAAACTTGGCATCAACAAAGGCTTTGACTGGTAAGCTCGACGCATTTGCATAGTTATAAACAATACCTACTTTAGGTAGTGTGTTAAGTTTTGATACATCGAATGGTGTTTCTGTGGTGTGTTTACGCTCTGGGCTTCGTTGATATTTGGCATCGCTATTATGAATGTAACCGATAGGGCCAAAGTTAGGTGACTGGAAAGTACTGACGGAAGTGGTGTTTGTTTTAGTTACGTCTCGCGCATCGAAAATCGTGTCATTCATTGCGACTAACACGCCGCGCCCTTCAGAATCTTCATCGGTGGCTGTCACGACGGCGTTGTATAAATTAACTGGGCCATCAGCACTCATTGCGGTGGAAGGACGCATTGCACCGACAATCACGACTGGTTTTTTGCTCTTGACGGTCAGATCAAGGAAGTAAGCGGTTTCCTCTAATGTATCGGTACCATGAGTAATGACGATACCGTCAACATCATCTTGAGCGAGCAGTTCGTTGACTCGTTTGGCTAATTTAAGCCATACCTCATCATTCATATCTTGTGAACCAATACTGACCACTTGCTCTCCGGAAATATCGGCAATGTTGGTCATGCTCGGAACGGCAGAAATCAATGATTCGACACCGACTTTACCTGCGGTGTAGTTTGACTCTGTCGCAGATTGACCTGCTCCAGCTATGGTGCCACCAGTGGCAAGGATTTTAATGTTCGGAAGATCGGATTGCGCGAAAGAGAACGAACTGATGCATAAACCGAGAGTTATTGTACTGAGGCGGAAAAGATTTTTCGTCATGGGAATCACCTGCTGTTAGGTTGGATGTTGGGGAACTCATCTATCCTAAAA
>NZ_WXWT01000149.1:0-16813 GCF_009904725.1 Vibrio sp. V43_P6S15P86 | reverse complement strand
TGATAAGAGTTCATCAAACAATCGGATTCGTCTGATAGTGAGAGGCTGGAGCATAAAGAACATCACACTCATTGATAAGTTTTATTGTTACGCCTAACCTTGCTGAGATAAGCCTTTGAGATCATTAGATAGTGACAATAAAAAAGACCGCGATATTCGCGGCCTTTTCGATTCAAGCATAAGCAGAATTTAGAACGGGATATCGTCGTCAAAATCCATTGGTGGCTCATTGTACTGCTGCTGTGGTTGCTGCGGAGCCTGCTGTTGTTGCTGTTGCTGAGGCGCATTGTACTGCTGCTGAGCTGGTTGTTGAGGCTGACCCCATCCACCTTGCTGCTGCTGTTGACCGCCCATTGGTGCACCGCCACCTTGACCACGACCGCCAAGCATTTGCATCACGCCGTTGAAGCCTTGAACAACGACTTCAGTTGAGTAGCGATCTTGACCGCTTTGGTCTTGCCATTTACGAGTTTGCAGTTGGCCTTCAATGTATACTTGAGAACCTTTACGCAAGTACTCACCTGCTACTTCCGCAAGTTTGCCGAACAACACAACACGGTGCCATTCCGTTTTTTCGCGCTGTTCGCCAGTCGCTTTATCACGCCATGAATCAGAAGTCGCAATAGTAATGTTTGCTACTGCACCGCCGTTCGGCATGTAACGAATTTCAGGGTCGTTACCTAGATTCCCCACCAAAATAACTTTGTTAATTCCACGGCTGGCCATGATGTGCTCCGTTTCACTCTGGATATATAAAATTTTAGCGCATTAGAATAGCACGCTTTAATGTTTTGATTAAAGTCTAATACCATTGTGATCTAATGAGTCACCTACTAGAACCCAAATCGCATTTCAACTTACGCATGTAGCATTTTTGATTCGCTTTGCAGACATCGTTTCGTGAAGCTTTGAATTCGAACGCATTTATTCAGTAAAGCTATGGTTATAACCTCTCTTTAATGCCAACTTATGGCCTTTATTGAACGCTGGGAGATGTGAACACGTGAGAAAGTCGGCTTACGCAAGAAAGCTATTTCTGATCAGTATGGAAGATAATGCGGAAAAAAAGGTGGCGGCACTCGAAAAGTACATTGATATGAGTATCCCGGTGATTTCGACCGAAGCACTCATGGAAGCTAAGCCACAGCATCGTAATAAAATCCTACTGATCGACTTCAGTGAACATAAATCACTCGTTCAATCGATCAAAAACTTACCGCTGGTATGGAAGAACTTTGAAACCGTTGTGTTCAATGTCCCTAAAAGGCTGACCACGGATGAGCTTCTTTCATTTGGTCAATTAAAGGGGCTGTTCTATTCCGAAGATACGCTAGAGCAAATTGGAGAAGGGTTAAAGGGCATTGTTAACGGTCAAAACTGGCTGCCGCGTAATGTAACCAGTCAACTTTTACACTATTACCGTAACGTCATTAACACTCATACTGCCCCAGCCACGGTAGACCTAACCATTCGCGAGCTGCAAGTACTGCGTTGCTTGCAAGCTGGCGCATCGAACAGCCAAATGGCCGAGGAATTATTTGTCAGTGAATTCACCATCAAATCGCACTTGTATCAGATATTCAAAAAGCTATCAGTGAAGAATCGCGTTCAAGCAATCGCTTGGGCAGATCAAAACTTAATGTCATGATGCGATGCCGCGACTCTAATGACTGAAATGACGAGTCGCTCATCTTTTTTCCGCACTGAGTCTCACACTTTTTCCTACTTTATTCATGATTCATTGACGCCTCTCGTGTTAAAGTTATGCGCAGATTCTTGATAATAACGAGATAGGATATTCCCCCAATGATTAAAAAATGTCTGTTCCCTGCTGCAGGCTATGGCACTCGCTTCTTACCGGCAACGAAATCTATGCCAAAAGAGATGATGCCAGTCGTGAATAAACCGCTTATTGAATACGGCGTTGAAGAAGCAATTCAAGCTGGTATGAACGGCATGTGTATTGTGACGGGTCGTGGCAAACACTCTATCATGGACCACTTCGATAAGAACTACGAACTGGAACACCAGATTAGCGGTACCAATAAAGAAGAGCTATTGGTAGATATCCGTGAAATCATTGAATCTGCAAACTTCACTTACATCCGTCAACGCGAGATGAAAGGCTTAGGCCATGCGATTCTGACCGGGCGTGAACTGGTGGGTGACGAACCATTTGCCGTCGTTCTTGCTGATGACCTTTGTGTCAACGAAGAAGAAGGCGTGCTAGCTCAAATGGTGGCGCTATTTAAACAGTTCCGTTGTTCTATCGTTGCCGTACAAGAAGTCCCAGAAGATGAGACTCACAAATACGGCGTTATCTCTGGTGAAATGATCAAAGATGACATCTACCGCGTAGACGACATGGTAGAAAAACCTGAGAAAGGCACGGCACCAAGCAACCTTGCGATCATTGGTCGCTACATTCTGACCCCTGATATTTTCGAACTGATTGAAAATACAGAGCCAGGTAAAGGTGGTGAAATTCAAATCACTGACGCGCTACTTAAACAAGCAAAAGCGGGCTGTGTCTTGGCTTACAAATTCAAAGGCAAACGCTTTGACTGTGGTAGTGTTGAAGGTTACATCGAAGCAACCAACTACTGTTTTGAAAACCTTTATCTAAAAGATGAAAAAGCTTCAGAGTTAGGTAAACACGCAACACAAAAAGCGGTATAAAGCATCGTCGTAGTACGAAATTATTGTTTCTAAAGCCCAGCATTATGTTGGGCTTTTATTTTTACTGTTTTTTTATCCAGTAATTTTCTTTGCACATTTCTCACACTATGTAATACTTGCCCCACTTGGTTATACATAGAGCAAAAACGATGGATAAAATAGAAGTTCGCGGTGCCCGAACCCATAACCTCAAAGACATTAATCTTACAATCCCTCGCGATAAACTGATTGTCATTACTGGACTAAGTGGCTCCGGTAAATCCTCTCTCGCTTTCGATACATTGTATGCAGAAGGCCAACGACGCTACGTAGAGTCTCTCTCTGCCTACGCTCGTCAGTTTTTGTCTCTGATGGAAAAACCCGATGTCGACCATATTGAAGGGTTATCACCCGCGATTTCTATTGAACAGAAGTCTACTTCTCATAACCCGCGTTCAACCGTAGGTACAATTACCGAAGTCTACGACTACTTACGTCTGTTGTATGCTCGTGTAGGCGAACCACGCTGTCCAACGCACCATGCCCCTCTTGCCGCACAAACCATCAGTCAAATGGTGGACAAAGTTCTAGAGATGCCAGAAGGCAGCAAAATGATGCTGTTGGCCCCTATTGTCAAAGAGCGTAAAGGTGAGCATGTTAAAACGCTTGAGAACCTGGCAGCTCAGGGCTTTATTCGTGCGCGTATTGATGGAGAGACATGCGATCTATCTGATCCTCCAACGCTAGAGCTACATAAAAAGCACACCATTGAAGTCGTGGTCGACCGCTTTAAAGTTCGTCCCGATCTGCAACAGCGCTTAGCGGAATCTTTCGAGACCACGCTCGAGTTATCAGGCGGAATTGCGGTTGTCGCGCCAATGGATGGAGACGGTGAAGAGATTATTTTCTCCGCCAACTTCGCTTGTCCACAATGTGGTTACAGCATGCAAGAGTTGGAGCCGAGACTTTTCTCATTCAACAACCCTGCTGGTGCATGTGGCACTTGTGATGGTTTGGGTGTGCAGCAATACTTCGATCCAAGCCGAGTAATTCAAGATGATTCATTAAGCTTGGCACAAGGTGCGATTCGCGGTTGGGATCAAAAGAACTATTACTACTTCCAAATGCTCACGTCATTGGCTGATCATTATGGTTTTGATCTCCATGCCCCTTTTAATTCTCTGCCAAAGAAAACGCAAGATGTCATTCTAAAGGGCTCAGGTCGTACTGAGATTGAGTTTAAATACATCAACGATCGTGGCGATATTCGCGTTAAGCGCCATCCATTCGAAGGTATTCTGAATACACTAGAACGTCGCTATCGTGATACAGAATCCAACTCTGTCCGTGAAGAGCTTGCGAAATACATCTCCACTAAATCTTGTTCAAGCTGTGGTGGTACTCGTCTGCGCCTTGAAGCACGTAACGTGTTTATTGCTGATACGACACTGCCTGAGATTGTTGAACTCAGCATTGCTGATGCATTGGAATTCTTCCATTCCTTGAAACTGGAAGGTCAACGCGCCCAAATCGCTGAAAAAGTGATGAAGGAAATCAACGACCGCCTGCAATTCTTAGTTAACGTCGGTTTGAACTACCTAAACTTATCACGCAGTGCAGAAACCTTATCAGGCGGTGAAGCTCAACGTATTCGCTTAGCCAGCCAAATTGGTGCGGGTCTTGTTGGTGTGATGTATGTTCTGGACGAACCGTCGATTGGTCTCCACCAGCGAGATAATGAACGCTTATTAAAAACGCTTACTCATTTGCGCGATTTGGGGAATACCGTACTCGTGGTAGAACACGATGAAGATGCTATTCGCTGTGCGGATCATGTCATAGATATCGGTCCTGGCGCTGGCGTACACGGCGGTAATGTTGTCGCGGAAGGCACCATGGAAGAGATAATCGCAAATCCGAATTCTCTGACAGGTCAGTACTTAAGTGGCGTTAAAGAAATCGCAGTACCGAAAGATCGCACGCCGCGTGATCCGAAAAAAACAGTTGAGCTCTTAGGCGCAACAGGTAATAACCTTAAGAACGTTAATCTTTCAATTCCTGTTGGGTTATTCAGCTGTATTACAGGGGTATCTGGTTCAGGTAAATCAACGCTGATTAATGATACTTTCTTTAAAATTGCCCACACCCAACTCAACGGAGCAACAACGGCTCAGCCTTCACCTTATAAGTCGATTAGAGGTTTAGAGCACTTCGATAAAGTTATCGATATCGATCAAAGCCCAATTGGTCGTACACCTCGCTCCAACCCTGCTACTTATACGGGGATCTTTACCCCAATCCGTGAGCTGTTTGCAGGCACACAAGAGTCGCGTTCTCGCGGTTACAAGCCGGGCCGTTTTAGCTTTAACGTACGCGGTGGTCGTTGTGAGGCCTGTCAGGGTGATGGTGTCATTAAAGTTGAAATGCATTTCCTACCAGACGTTTATGTGCCATGTGATGTATGTAAAGGTAAGCGCTACAACCGTGAAACACTTGAAGTACGTTACAAAGGCAAAACCATTGATGAAGTGCTAGAAATGACGGTCGAAGACGCCCGAACGTTCTTTGAACCCGTACCTGCTATAGCACGTAAGCTACAGACTCTAATGGATGTTGGCTTGTCTTACATTCGCCTAGGTCAAGCGGCAACGACACTCTCCGGTGGTGAAGCACAGCGTGTGAAATTGGCGCGAGAGCTATCCAAGCGTGATACAGGAAAAACCTTGTACATTTTGGATGAACCAACAACCGGCCTGCACTTCCATGATATCCAGCAGTTGCTCACTGTATTGCACAGACTTCGCGACCACGGAAATACTGTCGTGGTGATCGAGCATAACCTAGATGTCATTAAGACTGCGGACTGGATTATCGATCTAGGACCTGAAGGGGGACAGGGTGGAGGCGAGATAATCGCTCAAGGCACACCGGAAGATGTGTCGCAAATCGAGGGCTCGCACACAGCTCACTTCCTTAAGCCTATGTTGAAGTAGAAAAAACAGGTAAAGTACCGAGACCAGCAAGTGCTGGTCTTTTTTCATTCAAAACAACGCAATAACTATGGCTACTATACATGTAAGTGGAACAAAGCTTTCTCCCGAAAAAGTACAGGTTCCCCTCAACCGCAAGTTTCTCATTGCCTTGGCAACACTATTTGTGTTGGCAATGCACTTTTTCATGCCCAACCCCGGCGGTTCAGGGCTTTCACTTTCCTTCAATGCGACAACTTGGATTGCTTTTAGCTTTGCATTAGGCATTGGGTGCTACCAACTCGCGAATAATCGAGCGCTACGTTACTCAAAATTAACCATCGGCTTGTTCATTAGTGCTCTTATCATGACAGTGCCCATTCTGTACCCAAATGCGAATAGCAGTTTGGCAGCCAATAAGCTCATTGGCCTGTGGTGTGGTGTCCTGTTCTTTATTGTCTTACAACAATTTCATTTCAGTAATAAACATCGCCAACGCCTATTATGGTTCATTGTCCTTGCGGTTGTTATCGAAGCCATTTTTGGTCTGACACAATATCTGTATCTCAAACCAGGCAATCCGTTTGGTTACGACACGGTGGCCAATCGTCCTTATGGTATTTTCCAACAGCCCAATGTAATGGCCAGCTTTCTTGCGACAGGGTTGGTGATTGCTAGCTATTTACTTGCACGTCAGCCCTACAAATACGACCGTAAGTTAAGCGATGTTTACCTTCTCTATGCCGTGCCAGTTTTAACCTTACCACTAATTGTGGCGTTGGCTTCACGCACTGGTTGGTTAGCATCGATCATCGCCGTTTTGTTGGTCATCCCATACATGTATCGCTTTGCAACCAAAGGGCGCTTTATCCGCTGGGTTACGTCGCTTGTCACTGGGCTCTTACTCTCAGTGGTTGTCATGCATCTTGCCTTTCCTGATGGAGGTGGGTTAGCCGCAGAAAAAGTAAACATGGAGTCTCCTCGAGCGTATACTTTTCCGCAAACATTAGACATGGTGATTGAAAAGCCTTTTACTGGCTATGGATATGGCAAGTTTGAATCTGAGTACATGCTGTATACGGCTCGTCAACATGCCCTAAATGAGAATTACCCAGCTGGTTTGCCAGCCATGGATCATCCGCATAACGAGCTACTTTACTGGGGAGTAGAAGGTGGTTTGCTGCCAATACTCGGCATCTTCTTAGCGATGGCACTGGTACTGTATCGAATCTATCAAGCCAAACGCGGAACTCGTCTTGCGTTGCTGGCCTTGTTTATACCTATCGTATTGCACTCACAACTGGAATACCCTTTCTACCACTCTCTCGTACATTGGTTGATCTTCGTTATCCTGCTGTACTGGGTCGATCAGCGCGTCTCTCGTTATCGACAAGTCGGCTTTAGTAATGTGACCAAAAGCTTGCTGCGAGTCTTTAGTTTGGTACTTCCCGTTACGTTTACGTTTTACATGGTAAGCGCATTGCATACGAACTATGTATTGACGAAGTTTGAGACCACTAGGCCAACTAACCCTGATATTCTGAATCAAGTCAGTAACCCTGTAGTTTGGAAAGACAGGTTTGATTGGGATGTCTATAGCACGTTTTTAAACATTGGGCTGTACCAACAAGACGCAACCTTGATTCAGCCTTATATCGATTGGTCGCTAAAAATCATCAAAGATAAGCCTCGCCCTGCATTTTATAATAATTTGATTTTGGCCTACCAAGGCTTAGATGACTCAAGTAAAGCGGAGCAAATCAGAGCTGAAGCGCAGTTTTTGTTCCCTAAGATTGATTTCAGTGACGTCAATTACCGACCACCTTCTCAAGCAATCTCTGCCTCACCAGCACCCACTTCAGGTGCAGAGTAATAAGTACAAAAAAGCGAAGGGATGACCTTCGCTTTTCTTTATCTCATTGCGGTATAGCTTTATTCAGTGAGTGACTCTTCTAACGCTTTTAAGCACAGTGCAACGTTTTCAGGTCGAGCGCCGTAACCCATTAAGCCAATACGCCACGTTTTACCAGCTAATGCCCCGAGGCCTGCACCAATTTCTAGGTTATAGGTTTCTAGCAAGTGAGCACGAACTTTTGCTTCATCAATTCCTTCAGGCACGTAAATCGCGTTTAATTGCGGCAAACGATGGGCTTCGTCCACAACAAATTCAAAACCTAGCTTTTGTAGGCCATTTTTGAGTTTTTCATGCATCAGTTGATGACGAGCCCAAGCGCTTTCTAATCCTTCATTTTTCAGTATCAATAAAGCTTCATGAAGCGCATACAAGCTATTAACTGGCGCCGTATGATGGTAACTACGCTTACCTTCTCCACTCCAATACCCCAATACTAAACTCTGATCGAGGAACCAACTCTGTACTGGTGTTGTTCTTGCTTGAATCTTTTCAATCGCGGCAGGAGAAAACGTCACTGGTGAGAGCCCTGGTACACATGACAAACATTTTTGACTGCCAGAGTAAACCGCATCCAGTTGCCATTCATCCACTTTTAACGGCACACCACCAAGTGACGTCACCGCATCAACAATAGATAATGCATTATGCTGTTTCGCCAGCTTACCCAATGCTTGAGCATCACTGACTGCACCAGTTGAGGTTTCCGCATGCACAAAAGCAAGAATTTTTGTATCTGGGTGCTGTTCGAGTGCTTGCTCGACTTTATCAATGGAAACAGGCGTCCCCCATTCATCATCGACGATAACAACTTCACCACCAGCACGGACGACATTTTCGCGCATGCGTTCACCAAATACACCGTTACGGCAGACGATCACTTTATCGCCTTCCTCGATTAAGTTTACAAAGCAGGTTTCCATCCCTGCACTACCTGGCGCTGAAACCGCAATAGTGAACTCATTGTCAGTTTGAAAGGCATACTTCAATAGCTGCTTGAGCTCATCCATCATACCGATAAACAGAGGATCAAGGTGACCTACGGTAGGACGGCTTAGCGCTTGTAACACTTGAGGATAAATATCAGAAGGACCAGGTCCCATTAAAATACGGTGAGGCGGAATAAAGCTTTGGATCGACATGTCAGCTCCTTGATTATCTTTTATCCTGAGCATTCTAAAAGTTCTATTCAATAACATGGCTCAGGTGTAGGGTTCTTCACCCTAATAGATTTTTCCTCTATCAGCAATTAGCCGTAAGTATGGAGGTCAAACCAGTGTCACAAAATCGTTAATAAAAACACCATAAAGGTTGAAATATTGATTGACATTAAGGCCTCAAAACCGTTCAATGTTTGAGCTTTATGTAGAAGAGGAGCGCTACCCAGGTAGATGATTTGTGGAACCGCAATTCCAACACCAATCATTGAGGGGGAGTAGTGCCGAGGTAAGTCAAAGTTGCAGGATTTGACTTGTCGGTTGAATTGGGCTGAATCCCATCAACTGTCATCAGCGCAGTCTGATGAAGGGCTTCTGAGGGTAAATTTTTCAAATAGCATTCTAAATACCTCTCTTTTTGCTCTGTTCCTTTTCTCACTAAACATTGGATGTACAATTTTTTAGGAAGTCGTGGGAGAACGCAGTGAGCGCATTTAACGTAGCTAAATTCGGTGGAACCAGTGTTGCCAACTTTGAGGCAATGAGTCGTTGTGCCACCATTATCGAAAACAATCCAAATACTCGCTTGGTCGTGATCAGCGCTTGTTCTGGCGTCACCAACCTGTTGGTGGAACTCGCCAATGGTGTACAGAATCAAACGCACCGTACTGAACTGCTGCAAAATCTGGCCAACATTCATGACGCCATTTTAACTCAGCTCGAAGACAGCACGAAAACTGCTGCCGAGGTGTATGGCATATTAGATACCGTAACCAGCCTGGCCGAGGCTGCATCTATCCAAGCTAGTGCGAAGTTAACCGATCATTTAGTCGCATGTGGTGAACTCATGTCGACGCACATTCTAACTCAGTTAATGTGTGAGCGAGGCATTCAAGCAGTGCGCTTTGATATCCGCGATGTGCTGCGTACTGATGACAACTTTGGTCGCGCGGAGCCAAACATTGAAGCAATTTCGACGCTTGCGCAAGATAAACTCGTACCACTTTGCCAACAATCCGTTGTTGTTACTCAAGGCTTCATAGGATCTGACGAAGCCGGTAATACAACAACACTAGGTCGAGGAGGCAGCGATTACAGCGCCGCCTTAATTGCTGAGAGCGTCAAAGCGGCAGGGTTAGAAATCTGGACTGATGTTCCGGGCATCTACACAACAGACCCGCGAATTGCGCCAAAAGCCTCACCAATTCCCGAGATCAGCTTTAGTGAAGCTTCAGAAATGGCTAACTTTGGCGCTAAAATCCTTCACCCTTCTACGCTAGTACCCGCATTGCGCCACGACATTCCGGTATTTGTAGGGTCATCGAAAGAGCCAGAAAAAGGGGGAACTTGGATTCGCCACCAAGTCGAAAGCTCACCGTTGTTCCGTGCGCTAGCTTTGCGTTGTAACCAAACCATGGTAACGCTACGCAGCGCCAACATGTTCCACGCATACGGCTTCTTAGCAAAGGTCTTTGAGATCCTTGCAAAGCATAAGATCTCTGTCGATTTGATCACGACATCTGAAATCAGTGTATCGTTAACACTTGATCAAACTGATACCTCTGGCGGAGCACCACAGCTGCCGCAAGCTGTACGAGAAGAATTAGAAGAGTTATGTAAGGTAGAAGTTGAACATGACCTATGCCTCGTTGCTCTCATTGGTAACAACATGAGTGAGAGTAAAGGCTACGCGAAACAGGTTTTTGGCACGCTAGAAGACTTTAACCTACGCATGATTTGTTATGGAGCTAGCCCTCACAACTTATGCTTCTTGCTCCATGAATCGGTATCGAAACAAGCCATACAAAAACTCCACACCGAGTTGTTTGAGAAGTAAGTTCAACTTAATAAAACAAAGGGCTGCGTATCTGCAGCCCTTTGTTGTTTCAATAGTTGTTACATTTGAACGAGGTAAACATCAATTTAACCGTTAATGTTTGGCCCTAACCATTTTTCAGCCTCGATCCTATCCCACCCTTTGCGATCGGCGTAGCTCTCTAGCTGATCTTCTTGGATCTGTGCGATCGCAAAGTAACGTGAGTCAGGATGAGAGAAATACCAACCAGAGACTGACGCGCCCGGATACATTGCATAGCTGGAGGTTAGAGTCATGCCAATATTCTCTTCCACATTAAGTAGCTCCCACAGCGGTCCTTTTTCAGTATGCTCAGGGCACGCTGGATAACCCGGCGCAGGGCGAATACCTTGGTATTTTTCACGAATGAGATCATTGTTAGATAAATC
This sequence comes from Vibrio sp. V43_P6S15P86, assembly GCF_009904725.1. NCBI lineage: Bacteria > Pseudomonadati > Pseudomonadota > Gammaproteobacteria > Vibrionales > Vibrionaceae > Vibrio > Vibrio sp. V43_P6S15P86. The sequence goes on along the minus strand of NZ_WXWT01000149.1, from coordinate 5,873 downwards.
TTCATCCGCAGCATAACCCCAAATTTCTTTACGGACACGCTCATGCAAATACTCAGCAAACGCTTCGGCTAGGCGATCCGCCACCGCTTGAATCATAATTGCGTTGTAATCATCTCCCTGTGCTTTGTATTCATCAGCAAGCTCTCGTTCACCAATACCACCAGTGACAGCAAATGCCCCTATCCAATCATGTTTACCCGACTCTTTAGGTGCGATGTAGTCAGATAAACAATAGTTGAATCCTTTTGGTTTCTCGGTCTGTTGACGCAAGTTACGCAGTACTTTCACAACGTCGGTACGAGTTTCATCAGCATAAACTTCAATGTCGTCCCCCACGCTCGCAGCAGGGAATAAGCCACACATTCCACGCGCTTTTAACAGGCCTTCTCGCTCAACTCGATCAAGTAACTCGTTGGCATCTTCGAATAAACGTTTTGCTTCTTCACCAACTTCTTCATGTTGGAAAATTGTTGGATACTTACCCACAAGTGACCAAGTCATAAAGAATGGTGTCCAATCGATGTATTGACGTAATATAGCCACATCAAAATCATCGAAGATATGAATACCAGGCTTAACAGGCACTGGAGGAGTGTAAGCTTCCCAATCGATCGCAACTTTATTCGCTCGAGCCGCTTCTAATGTCACTGGTTTGGTTCTCGGTTTCTTTCGATTATGTTGATCACGTACTCGTTCGTAATCAGCTTCAAGTTTTTCAACAAATTCAGGGCGACGTTCATCTGACAGAAGAGAAGTACATACGCCCACCGCACGTGAGGCGTTATTCACGTAAACAACTGGATGCTTGTAATTTTGCTCAATCTTAACTGCTGTATGGGCTTTTGACGTTGTTGCGCCACCGATGAGAAGAGGTAAGTTAAAGTCGAGACGCTCCATCTCTTTTGCAACATGCACCATTTCGTCTAATGAAGGTGTGATCAACCCTGACAAACCAATAATATCGACGTTCTCTTCTTGCGCTACTTTTAAGATCTTTTCGCAAGGAACCATGACACCAAGATCGATAATTTCGTAGTTATTGCACTGCAATACAACGCCTACGATATTTTTCCCGATATCATGTACATCACCTTTGACCGTCGCTAGCAAAATCTTACCGTTTGTTTGTCCCACCTGCTTTTCTGCATTGATGTAGGGCTCGAGATGCGCTACCGCTTGCTTCATCACTCGGGCAGATTTTACGACCTGAGGAAGGAACATTTTACCTTCACCAAACAAGTCTCCGACGACGTTCATCCCATCCATTAGTGGACCTTCAATCACCTCTAATGGCTTTGAAGCGTTGACACGAGCCTCTTCGGTATCATCAACGATGAACTCAGTTATTCCTTTCACTAACGCGTGCTCTAAGCGCTTTTCAACAGGCCAAGTTCTCCACTCAAGTGCAGAGGCATCCTCCTCTTTACCTACCCCTTTGCCTGCATATTCCGCCGCGATATCTAACAATCTCTCAGTGGCGTCATCACGACGATTAAGAACGACATCTTCCACAGCCTCACGCAATTTTTCAGGCACGTTATCGTAGATTTCTAACTGACCCGCATTCACAATCCCCATATCCATACCATTTTTAAAACAGTGATAGAGGAACACCGCGTGAATCGCTTCACGTACATAGTTATTGCCACGGAAAGAGAATGAGACGTTAGAAACCCCACCCGAGATCATCGCGTGCGGTAAATCACGTTTGATATCGCCAACGGCTTCAATGAAATCCACCGCGTAGTTATTATGCTCATCGATACCCGTAGCAATGGCAAAAATGTTGGGGTCAAAGATGATGTCTTCTGGTGGAAAGCCCACTTCATCAACGAGAATTCGGTAAGCGTTGGTACAAATTTCCACTTTGCGCTCACGTGTATCTGCTTGCCCTATCTCATCAAACGCCATCACAATCACAGCCGCACCGTAACGGCGGATCAACTTAGCTTGTTCAACGAATTTCTCTTTACCTTCTTTGAGAGAGATCGAGTTAACAATGCCTTTGCCTTGGATGCACTTAAGACCGGCTTCAATAACCTCCCACTTTGAAGAGTCGACCATGATTGGTACTTTTGAGATTTCAGGTTCTGACGCACAAAGATTTAAAAATCGAACCATACAAGCTTGTGCATCCAACATGCCTTCGTCCATGTTGATATCGATAATTTGAGCGCCATTTTCAACTTGTTGACGAGCCACATCGAGCGCTTCATCGTACAGCTCTTCTTTAATCAAGCGCTTAAAACGCGCAGAACCGGTTACATTAGTACGCTCACCGACATTGATAAATAAAGAGTCTTTATCAATAGCGAGTGGCTCTAGGCCAGACAAGCGACAAGCGACGGGAAGATCAGGTAATTGACGAGGGGCGATATTTTCAACCGCGAGTGCCATTTGGCGAATGTGCTCAGGAGTTGTACCACAACACCCACCAATCAAGTTTAAAAAGCCACTTTGAGCCCACTCTTTAACATGCTTAGCCATATCTTCTGACGACAAATCGTATTCGCCGAATGCATTCGGAAGCCCAGCATTTGGGTGAGCGGAAACAAAAGATTCTGATATACGAGAGAGCTCTTCAACATAAGGACGCAGCTCATCTGGACCAAGTGCACAGTTCAAACCAAACGAAATCGGTTTAACATGACGTAATGAGTGGTAAAACGCTTCTGTGGTTTGACCGGATAATGTCCGACCGGAAGCATCAGTAATAGTCCCCGAGATCATCACAGGTAACTCAATACCCATCTCTTCAAACACACTTTCAACAGCAAATGAACAAGCCTTAGCGTTAAGCGTATCGAAAATGGTCTCGATAAGAATAAGGTCAGAACCACCTTTAATTAGAGCACGAGTCGATTCAGAGTAAGCCTCAACTAACTCGTCGAAAGAAACATTTCGATATCCGGGGTCATTTACATCAGGAGAAATAGAACAAGTTCGGTTTGTCGGCCCTAAAACCCCTGCGACATAACGTGGTTTATCGGGTGTTTTTGCGGTCCATTCGTCTGCAACTTCACGTGCAAGCTTGGCAGCTGCAAAGTTAATTTCTTCACTTAGGCTTTCCATCTCGTAGTCAGCCATCGCAATGGTTGTTGCGTTAAAAGTGTTGGTCTCAAGAATATCTGCACCCGCTTCTAAATATGCAGCGTGAATTTCCTTGATAAGTTGAGGCTGACTTAGAACCAACAGGTCGTTGTTACCTTTTAGATCACAATGCCAATCCGCAAAGCGCGTTCCTCGATAGTCTTGCTCTTCAAGTTTGTACCCTTGAATCATGGTTCCCATACCACCATCAATCAAAAGAATACGTTGCTTCAATTGAGCTTCAATCTGTTGTCTTACGTTACTTCCCACAGTACAGCCTCATTCCTTTAGTTATCTTTCCATCCTATCACACAAACTTCAGGAGTCTAGACGTCTAAACGTGGAATTAATGATTATTTTATCTCCTTCTTAACTTACAAAATAATCGCGAAAAAATGTTTGCTATTTAAGCAGCATCAGTCGAGAATCCCATTCATAAAATGTTACAAATAGAGAGCTCTATGTCGGTCTATCATACTTTATGTTTTCTATCCGCAGCTGCGATGCTAATTGCTTTTGTAAACAGCAAGATAGGAAAGATGCAAACCACCATTGCGATTACCGCAGGTTCAATGGTGCTTTCACTTCTAATCTTAATTGCGGGCCAAAACAACTGGTTCCACCTCACCGAAATTGCGACAGAAACGGTCACAAGGATCAACTTTGAAGATTTCTTGCTCAAGGGCATTCTTGGCTTCTTACTATTTGCGGGTGGATTAGGCATCAAACTCCCGAACCTTAAAGATCAAAAATGGGAAATTACCGTTTTGGCTCTCGGAGCCACCCTATTTTCCACTTTCTTTATCGGGTTTGCGCTCTACGGATTCTGTCAGTTAATTGGCATCCAATTTGATTTGGTCTACTGCTTACTATTTGGTGCTCTAATATCGCCAACTGACCCAATCGCTGTATTGGCTATAGTTAAAAAGCTCGATGCTCCCAAACGTATCTCCACCCAGATTGAAGGAGAGTCGCTCTTCAATGACGGCTTCGGTTTGGTTATCTTTGTCACTCTATTCACGATTGCATTTGGTACTGAGGCACCAACTGTAGGTAGTGTCACCTTGCTCTTCATCCAAGAAGCTATCGGTGGTATTACTTATGGTTTCGTACTCGGTTTGCTATTCCACTACTTAATCAGTGCTACCGATGATCACTCAATGGAGTTATTACTTACCATTGGTGTCCCTACGGCAGGTTACGCATTTGCTGAATACATCCATGTGTCAGGCCCATTAGCGATGGTTGTATCCGGTATTATGATTGGCAACTGGACACGCTTTATTGGCTTTTCAAAAGAGAGTGAAGATCACCTTGACCATTTTTGGGAGCTTGTTGATGAATTCTTGAATGGCGTGTTATTCCTACTGATCGGTATGTCGATGCTGCTATTTGAATTCCACAAAGAAGACTGGATCATGATGGCTATTTCAGTCCCTCTTGTACTAGCAGCTCGCTATCTAAGTGTATTTCTTTCTTACATAGGCTTTAAACGTTACAGAAAATATAATCCATGGTCAGTGCGTATTTTGACGTGGGGCGGTTTACGCGGAGGCCTGGCACTAGCGATGGCACTTTCTATTCCATCAGGTATTTGGGTGATTCAAGATAAGTTAATCGATGTAAAAGAGATTATTCTTGTAATGACCTACTCCGTCGTTGTTTTCTCTATCCTAATTCAAGGCTCAACAATCACCCCAATGATTGAAAAAGCAAAAGATGAAGAGAAGAAAATGGAAGAGAACAACCAAGCAATAACCACTCCGGAGCATACGGAGCACGTGGACTCTTAAAGACACGTAACTTAATAGATAAAAAAGCAGCTATCTAGCTGCTTTTTTCATATCTAATCTTCGGACTCCCCTTCAAGAATAGAACGCTTGTTACTCTTTGATATACAGTTAAATATTCGAATAATCGTCACGCTACTGTTTCATAGATACTAACTATTACTATTACCGATAGATAGTATTCATATACGAGTCTTTTAATTTACCCATTTTCATCTGTATCACTTCTCTTCCCTTGGCAATATAGGCTCCTCGCAAACATCAAAGCTAAACTTCCACAATACTTAGCAATGAGCGAGTTTGTATTTTTATGAGAAAGAGACAGTTAGGGTGATTGCGTTCAGAACCCAAACAGGTTAGTAACCTCACCAAGATAAAACTGAGCTATCATCCAGGTAGATCAAAGCCTTAACAGAAATTTAGCCCCACTCCCTCTTGATCTCAGTGAGACTAAACTTGTATTCAAAGTCGTCCTGTTTTCAAAATTGGAACAAGTGACACCTCAAACAATTAAACTCTGTCACATAACTAGATTTTCTAATATCGAATAAAAGAAGCTTTGGTGAATGAAGAGGCTCAAAACTAGCGCTCGAGACTGCAGAAACCACACAAAACTGCGTTCCACTTCACTCATAACAGGGCTTAGAAAGCATAGCGAAGAGGGAAGTCTGCCTCTCGATGCAAGGTTTCAATATGGAAATAGGGTTAAGGTAAGTCGGGTAAACAAAACGAAAAAAGCCCCAGTCTTTCGACTGGGGCTTAATATAAGTGGCGGAGTGGACGGGACTCGAACCCGCGACCCCCGGCGTGACAGGCCGGTATTCTAACCAACTGAACTACCACTCCGCAGTGGTATCACTCGCTTGTAATCAGCAAGTATCCAAAATTTAAAGCCTGGCGATGTCCTACTCTCACATGGGGAAGCCCCACACTACCATCGGCGCTATTTCGTTTCACTTCTGAGTTCGGCATGGAAATCAGGTGGGTCCAAAA
>NZ_WXWT01000155.1:0-16869 GCF_009904725.1 Vibrio sp. V43_P6S15P86 | reverse complement strand
ATTTATAGGTTAACTAATTTTGACTGCATTTATCGCCTGAAATTAGTGCTTTATCTTATATCAACAATGGTATTGAAAAGCGAATACCATTTTTTACGCACTAGCGAACTCTTGGAGATAATATGAAAAATGCGACCAAAACGAGCAGTAAAAAACTCGTACTTAACGCATGTACGTTAGCTTTGGGCGCTGCATCTGCAGTTGCACACGCAGCGGACAAACCCAACATTCTTGTCATCTTTGGTGATGATGTTGGTTACTGGAACCTTAGTACCTACAACCAAGGCATGATGGCGTATAACACGCCAAACATCGATAGCATTGCTAAAGAAGGTGCGAAGTTCACTAACTTCTATGCACAGCAAAGCTCGACAGCAGGCCGTTCTGCATTCATCACTGGTCAAATGCCAAAACGTACAGGTCTATCAAAAGTGGGCTTACCAGGCGCTCCGGAAGGTATCTCGGAAAAAGATCCAACGATTGCAACCGTGCTTAAGCAAATGGGTTATGCAACCGGACAATTTGGTAAGAACCATTTAGGCGACCGAGACGAACACCTTCCTACCAACCACGGTTTTGATGAGTTTTTCGGCAACCTATATCACTTGAACGCGGAAGAAGAGCCAGAGAACGTGGATTATCCTAAAGATCCAGAGTTCAAGAAGAAATTTGGCCCTCGTGGCGTAATCCACTCTTACGCTGACGGCAAAATTGAAGATACCGGTCCACTTACGCGTAAGCGTATGGAAAATGTTGACGGTGAATTCCTTGATGCCGCGGAAACCTTCATAGAAAAGCAAGTAAAAGCGGACAAGCCGTTCTTTACTTGGTTTAACACCACTCGCATGCACAACTTCACGCATGTTCCTGAAGAATACCAAGGTAAAACAGGCGCTGGTTTCTACGCGGATGGTGTTAAGCAGCACGATGACCAAATCGGTCAGCTACTTAACAAGATCAAAGAGTTAGGTGTGGATGACAATACAATTATTGTTTACACCACTGACAACGGCCCTATGGTTGATTTGTGGCCGGATGCAGGGATGACACCGTTCCGCTCAGAGAAAAACACTGGCTGGGAAGGGAGTTTCCGTGTGCCGATGTTGATTAAATGGCCTGGAAACATCGAAGCAGGTAAAACGTTCAACGGCATGATGTCATTAGAGGATTTCTTCCCGACATTGGTTGCTGCAGCGGGTGACACCAAAGTTAAAGATGAATTACTAAAAGGTAAGAAAGTTGGTGATATGGACTATAAAGTTCACCTAGATGGTTACAACCAACTGCCATATCTAACGGGTAAATCAGACAAATCTGCTCGTAATGAATTCGTTTACTGGAGCGATGACGGCGATCTTGTGGCATTACGTCAAGGAAAGTACAAGTTCCACTTTATGATTCAAGAGAATGAAACGGGCATGGATGTATGGCGTAAGCCTTTCACTAAACTTCGTGTTCCATTGATCTTCGACTTGAGCATCGACCCATTCGAACGTGGTGACCAAGGTATGGGTTACTCTCGTTGGATGTACGAGCGTTCATTCTTGATGATGCCAGCGATGGATACAGTGAAAGAAGTGATGGGTACATTCAAAGAATTCCCACCTCGTATGGAAGCAGGTTCGTTCGTACCTAAGTCTTCTAAGTAATTAAGATTATATAGCGCTTTTCGGAGCGCTATATACCCAAATAGCTTCAATTCCTGCTGAAATGTGATTACGAGGTTATTTGGGTATATTAAATAGTGAGAAACGTATGAGTAAGATTTCCCCTCGCCATTCTACTACTATGCCTATTGTTCCTCTTAAAACGGCGTCTAAAGCAACGGTTCCGGGTGCGTACGACCGTCGATTCCATGTGATGGCAAAGCCAGGCGGAGCAAAATGCAATATCGATTGTCAGTACTGCTTTTATCTGCATAAAGAAAATCTACTGCACCAAGAAAAGCAGCCCAAAATGGACGACGCAACATTGGAAGCGTTCGTGAAAAGCTACATCGAAAGTCAGGATGGCGAAGAAATTGTTTTCTCATGGCAGGGTGGGGAGCCAACGCTGCTTGGGTTGGACTATTTCCGCAATGTTGTAGCTTTGCAAAAGAAACATCAGCCGGAAGGCGTTCGCATTGAAAACGACCTTCAGACCAACGGCATTTTGCTAAACGATGAGTGGTGTGCGTTTTTAAAAGAGCACAACTTCCTAGTTGGCTTGTCGATTGATGGGCCACGAGATCTGCACGACAAATATCGCAAAACCCGCAGCGGTAAGCCGACGTTTGATCTGGTGATAAAAGCGGTAGATAAGCTCAAAGCGCATGGCGTGAAATTCAACGCGTTGGTGACGGTAAATCGTCACAATGCGAAATACCCGCTCGAAGTGTATCGATTTTTAACCCAAGAGCTGGGTGTGACATACATTCAGTTTGCACCGGTGGTTGAAGCGAACGACTTCCAAACAACCGCACCGCAGTTTTGGAACGAACAGATGATCCCAACCAAAGGCAGTGATCTGGCGAAACCGGGTCATCCAATGTCTGTTGTGACGGATTGGACGGTCGATCCTGAAGACTGGGGACGCTTTTTAATGGCGACCTTTGAAGAATGGGTGAATAACGATCTTGGCCGTGTACTGGTTAACCTGTTTGAAACCGCGGTAGCGCAAGTATTGGGGAAACCGTCTCAGCTTTGCGTGACGGCTGAGTTTTGTGGCAAAGGCTTGGCGATTGAGCACAATGGCGATGTGTTCAGTTGCGACCACTATGTGTACCCAGAATACAAACTCGCCAACATTCATGAACACTCATTGAATGACATGGCTTTCTCTACACGACAATACACCTTTGGCATGGCAAAACGCGAATCTTTGCCGACGTATTGTAAGCAGTGTCCCTACTTGCCTTATTGCTGGGGCGAGTGTCCGAAAAACCGTTTGATCAAAACGCCGAATGGTGAGAGTGGTCTAAACTATTTGTGTTCGGGAATCAAAATGTTCTTTGATTATGCGTTACCGATGTTGGTTGGTCTTGCACAACTTCTCCAATCTCAAGAACCGCAAAGATAACATAGTGAATATAACCTTAAGTTATTTCATTTGTTCTTATACTTAACTATCGAAAAGACGGCTTAAACCATTGAAAAGGTATCCTATGAACCACGCACAACAAGCGATAAAAGAATTCATCGAACAAACAGAAAAAAGCGTCATTGGACAAAGCCACGTGGTTCGAGCTTTAGTCATCGGGTTATTAACAAATGGGCATATTCTGCTAGAAGGTTTACCGGGAACGGCAAAAACACGTTCCGTAAAATCGTTGGCGAACTTGTTAAACACCAGTTTTGGTCGAATCCAGTTTACGCCGGATCTTTTACCATCTGACGTGACGGGTACTGAGGTTTATCAAGAGCTGGATGGTAAGCCGCAACTCCATTTTCAGCCAGGGCCAATTTTTAACAGCATTGTACTTGCTGATGAGGTCAACCGTGCACCAGCCAAAGTACAAGCAGCACTGCTTGAAGCCATGGCCGAAGGCACAATCACGGTAGGCGATAAAACTCACGTATTGCCAGACTTATTTATGGTGCTTGCAACGCAAAACCCTGTAGAGCAAGAGGGCACGTACCCGCTGCCAGAAGCGCAAATGGACCGCTTTATCATGAAGGTTACCGTCGATTATCCAGAAGATGAAGCCGAACGTGACATCATTCGTTTGGTGCGCAGTGAAGAATTGGGTGCGGAAACCAGCAGCGAAATTATTACGCCAAAACACATCGAGCCAGACGTGGTGCTAGAAGCGCGTCGTCAGTTACCAAACATCGTGGTATCAGACCTGGTGGAAAACTACATCGTTGCGTTAGTGATGGCGACTCGTAAGCCAGAGCGTTATGCCGATTCAAACTTAGCAAAATGGATTGAGATTGGCTCTAGTCCTCGTGCTTCCATCGCACTCGACAAATGCGCTCGTGCGTATGCGTGGATGCAAGGACGTGACCATGTGACTCCTGACGATGTGCGTGCCATGGTTCCGTTTGTATTGGGCCACCGTTTTTCTTTGACCTACGATGCACTAGCAGACGGAGTCGATCACCAACGAGTCGTACAAGAGCTGCTAGATTGTGTAGAAATTGGGTAAGTGGGAGGCATTATGGCTAAGCCAACTCTTGCGCCAAAATCACAGGGGATGGATCCCCGTTTGTACTGCGATTACGCTCGTTTAGTACGTTTGCAAGCACAAGCAGAATCATTCAGTTTACTTCCTCATCTAAAAGCGGGCAGCGTACTCTCAGGCCGCCACAATTCGCTGTTTCGCGGTCGTGGATTGAACTTCGAAGAGTTGCGCCATTACCAATTAGGTGACGATATTCGTAACCTTGATTGGAAAGTTACGATGCGCACAGGTAAGCCGCACGTACGCAGCTATACAGAAGAAAAAGATCGCAACGTAATCGTGTGTGTCGACCAGAGAAGCACAATGTTTTTTGCTTCGACGCAAGTAATGAAATCGGTTGTCGCAGCAGAGATCGCAGCGATGTGTGGGTGGCGAGTATTAAAAGATGGCGACCGAGTCGGTTTTGTCATCGCATCCCAGCAGGCTTTGTTTCACAGCAAGGCACAGCGTTCGCAAAACGATCTTCTGGCGCAACTTAAGCATCTCGCTAAAGCCAATCAATCGCTCAATGTGGACTCCCGCAATTCCGAAAAAGTGACGTTCAGTCAATGGATTGAGCTCATTAAACGCATGAAGATCAAGCAATCTACTTTGATTTTTATCAGCGACTGGAGCGACTGCGAGGAGCACCATCTTGACCACCTTAAACAGCTGCAACAGCACAACGACATTCTCGCAGTGATGGTCAGTGACCCATTAGAACAAACGCTACCAGAAGATTTGGCAAAATCGAAATGGGTGGTTGGTGATGGGCAGTATCAACTCAACTTAGACAGCAAAGCAAAGGTAGAAGCTGCGAGCGCAAAGCTTGAGGCTCGAACTAGCTTGCAGCGTCAATCTCTCTCTCAACTTATGGCGATGAAACACCTTCCGCACATCGAACTCGATACGACAGGTGAGCACATTAAACAATTCCAAAAACTAGTAGGAGGGCGTTAAATGAGTGATCTTCCTACGCCTCCGAGTACCTACCTACTCAGAGAGCTGCATGATGTGGCCGTACCATCTAGCGTGAGTTGGTATCCGCAAACTATTGGCTGGAAAATTTTAGCGGCGGCTGCGCTCATTGCATTGGTATATGTCGCATATCGCTTGGCTCGGCAATGGTGGCATAATCGCTACCGAAAAGAAGCTCTACTGGCGATTTCGCAAATCAAACCGAGCGACAAAGATATGCCTAAAGCATTGTTCTCTTTGCTTAAAATAGTGCTGATTCATATTGATAGCCGCAACGCGAAATTGTTTGATACCGCCTTTCTGCGCAAGCTCGATGCGCTGTATCCGCAAACCGAAGATTCTCAAGCAAACTCGATTGTGGTCTTTAACGATGAGCTTTCAAAGCGCTGGCTACAAAGTATTGTTGACCCAAGCGTTACGCTAACCAACGAAGATCGAGTAACGCTAATTGCTCGTGCGAAAAACTGGGTGAGTGAACACCGTTGTGATGCTCAAAAAAGCGCGGCAAAGAAATCACCACGATTGAAACGCAAAGCACATCAGGGAGGTCAACATGAATGATCTTCTTGCATCAATAACTGGTTTGTCTGGTTTTGAATTTGCTCACCCAATGTGGTTTCTGGTTTTGCCCTTGCCGTTGGTGGTGTACTACTTGGTGCCCGCATATCGCACTAAGCAAATGGCGATCAAAGTGCCGTTTTTTAGTCAGCTGGTGGAAGCGATTGGCGAGACGCCATCAGAAGGTGCAAGCCAGTTGACCCCGAGTTGGTGGCAACGAGCAACGTTAATTCTCTCATGGCTTTTGGTGGTGTGTGCGATGGCAAAACCCACCGTGTTAGGCGAGCCTCAAGTTCGCGAGAGTTTAGGGCGCGATGTGATGGTGGTGGTGGATCTTTCGGGCTCCATGGCCGAGCCAGATTTCACCTCACGTACAGGCGAAAAAATTTCTCGTCTTGATGCGGCAAAAGAAGTGCTTTCGGAGTTTGTTCAGTCTCGTAAAGGTGACCGATTAGGCTTGGTGCTTTTTGGTGATGCTGCTTTCGTGCAAACGCCATTTACCGCAGACCAAAAAGTGTGGCTCGAACTGCTTAACCAAATCGATGTGGCGATGGCAGGGCAGAGTACCCACCTTGGTGATGCGATTGGCTTAGCGATTAAAGTTTTTGAGCAAAGCGATAAGTCGCGTGGTGCTTTAGAACAAGACCAAAACCGTGAAAAAGTCGCGATTGTATTAACCGATGGTAACGACACGGGCAGCTTTGTTGAGCCGATTGATGCGGCGAAAGTTGCGAAAGCCAAAGGCGTGCGAGTGCACGTGATTGCGATGGGTGATCCGGAAACGATAGGTGAAACCGCATTGGATATGGACACGATTAATCGCATTGCGAAAGAATCCGGCGGTGAAGCGTTTGAAGCACTCAACCGTGATGAACTATCGGCTGCCTACGACGAAATTGGCAAACTGGAACCTCAACTTTACGAAAGCACCACTTACCGCCCAAAACAAAGCCTTCACCATTACTTGATGGTGTTAGTGGTCATCATGCATTTGCTCGCGTTCAGCGTCGCAACACTCAAAAGAAGGGCTGTTACACGATCATCATTAGGAGAGAGCGATGTTTGATTCTCTTAGTTGGACGCAATTCTTTACGCAGTTTCATTTTATTCGACCACTGTGGTTACTGGCTTTGGTACCCATGTTTTTCTTGGTGTGGTTACGCTGGCGAGAAGAAAGCAAGCCAAGCTGGAAGGATATTCTGCCCGAACATTTACGCAATGCTTTGACGATAGGTGAGCGAGGCTGGCGTAAGCAACTGCCGCTTAAGCTCTTGATGCTGATTGTGTTCATCGCCATTGTGATTTGTGCAGGCCCAACGTGGCAACGAGAATCTTCTCCCTTTGGCGAAGATAAAGCCTCTATGCTTGTGGTGCTTGATAACAGCGACTCGATGCTGCAAAAAGATCTCCCACCAAGCCGCCTTGAGCGTTCCAAACAGAAAATACGCGATTTATTAGCCGCGCGAAAAGGCGGAAAAACGGGTTTAGTCGTGTTTGCGGGCAGTGCTCATGTGGCGATGCCTATAACTCAAGACAGCAAAGTATTTGACCCATTCTTGGCGGCCATTACGCCAGAAATTATGCCCGTGCAAGGTAAGCTTGCCGAAAAAGCCTTGCCGTTAATTGACCAACAATTGCAAGGTCAACCAGGCTCCACAGTTCTGTTGGTGAGCGACGGCGTGAACCCGGCCACGATTGAGCAATACCAAGCGTATTTCTCGGGCAAACCTTATCAACTGTTAATTCTTGCGGCAGGGAACGCTGACATTGTGAGTAACAACCCAATGGATTTGGATTCTCTACAAAAACTGGCCAGCCAGACCAACGGTCGATTGGTGGAAGTGACCGTCGATAACAGTGATATCGAGCAACTGAACCGATACGTTGAGCGCAATATGCAGCTTAATGGCGAATCTTCAATGCCTTGGAAAGACATGGGGTATCAACTTCTGTTCCCAATCGCGCTGATCATGATGCTGTGGTTTAGAAAAGGGTGGTTAGTGCAGTGGTGCGTGATTGTAATGGTGAGCGGCACGTTATTGATGCCAACAAGTGCGTTGGCCGAGAACATTTCAGTTAAAGCCGAGCAGCCACAAGTTGTGCAAAAAGTGACGGCTTTCGACAAGGTGGCGCAATGGTGGTGGGATTTGTGGCTAACGCCAGATCAACAAGGACAGCGTTTGTTCAACAAACAAGCGTATTTAGAAGCGGCGAAACACTTTGTCGATCCATTACGCAAAGGGACTGCGTACTACTACGCTAGCGAGTTTGAACTCGCGCACAGTGCGTTTTTGGAGATGCAAAACGACCCGTCCGAAGAGGTTCGAGATTACGGTCTTTATAATGCGGCGAGTGCATTGGCGCGTCAGCGTGAATATTTGGCTGCACGTGACTTGTTAAAATCCCTAGCCAACAAGCCAACGTTGAGCGAGAGGCTAAGACCGGATGTTGAGCATAACTTGAAAGTGATTGGGGGTATTGTAGAGGACATCAACCGGATGAGTGAGAGTCAGGCAGGAACAGAGCAAGAAGCATCAACCGAGCTAGGCGATAACCCTCAAACCGCAGAAGGGGCGGATGAAAAAACGTCAGCAGAGTTGATGATTAAAGAGACGTTAAGTGCAGACGACATCTTAGGTAGCCAAGAATTAGCCGACAAGTGGTTAAAGCGAGTCGAAGCGGATCCGAAGTATTTCTTACGCGCTAAATTCCAAATTCAATTACGCTCGCCAACAACGGGTAGCTCAACTACGACAACGGAACACAATACAGAGGAGGCTGCCCAATGATGATGAATGTCCATCGCGTTACCTCTTTTGTACTTCCTGCACGGATAGTAGCATGGTTAGTGGTTTGTTTGAGTCTGTTCGTAAGTCGTCACGTTTTCGCTCAGGATATTTACGATCTTCAACGCAATCATGGTGTTGAGTTGCAAGCGTGGGTTGGTCAACAACCAACGGCTGGAGAAAAGCGTAAAACGCCAAGTTTTAGTGTCAACGAGCAAGTCATTTTAACCATCGAAGTGGCAACGCCGCGCTGGTTTACGGGGGGGACGCGAATTGGCAGTATTGAAATGCCCAATGTTATCGCTAAACAGCGTAATCAGTTAGCCACTAACTTCACGGAGGGCAAGGGCGGACAAACTTGGTCGCGTCAACGCTGGGAAGTGACTTTGTATCCGCAAGCATCTGGTGATTTTGTGATTCCACCTGTCGCAGTGGGCGTTCAGGTGTCGGCGCCGGACGGCGAGAAGGTGTCAGGCACACTTTACACGCAGCCGATTAAGTTCAAAACCGCCTTGCCATCGGGATTGTTAAGCGGTGACACGCCTTGGTTTTCGGCAACGCACGTAGACGTAAAACAAGAGTGGGAAACCTCCACTGAGTCACTCAAAGTTGGGGATGCAATCACGCGTAAAATCACTATCTCAGCTCAAGATTCGCTATCTGTGTTGCTACCAGACTTGTTGAAAGGAGAATCAACAACCAGTTACCAAGCGTATCCTCAACCGCACCGTCTTACAGATACGCAAACACGTGGTGATTACCAGTCAACACGCACAGAAGAGAGCGTGTACGTTATTCAACAAGGTGGTGAATTAACCCTGCCAGATTATGAGTTCCGTTGGTGGAACAGTAAGACTCAGCAAGTGGAAACGGTAGTTTTAGAGGGCAAAACATTTGCCGCGAAGCACACGTTGAAATCCTTCATCAAAACGTATTTTGCATGGATTGTTTCCACGCTTGTATTGTTGGGTTTTGTGACTGTTTCATTGGTAGCCATTAAACGTTACTACCGCAACAGACCGACACCAGCATGGTTGACGTTCCACCGTTTGTTAAAGGCTAAACGTTGGTCTGAAGCAAGGGCCGTATTGTACAAACAATTACGTTTAAATACGGCAGAGTTGGAAATGACCAAAGCCGATACGAGTGAATCGTGGCAAAAAAGTGCGTCGCGAATGCAAAATGGTGAAAATAGCGCTCATTTAATGAAGTCGATGTGGCGCAAGATCCAGACCAAACAACAACGTTTTAAATTCCGTATACCGCGAGCGTTACCAGGACTGGACAAAGTCATTGGAAGAGATGGCAATGAATAAAACGGGGCGCTAATATAGCGCCTCGTTTTTATTAGAGAATAGAGTTCAAATGAGCCAAGAGTTTATGCGCCGCGCATTGGAAGTGTCCAAAAATGCGCTTCCTGAATGTCAACCCAACCCGCCAGTTGGCTGCGTGTTAGTTAAAGACAATCAAATCGTTTCAGAAGGTCATACTCAAGCTATTGGTGGCAACCACGCGGAAGTAGAAGCGCTGAATGCATATCAAGGCTCGTTAGAAGCGGTGACGGCATACGTTACGCTCGAACCGTGTTCGTTTGTAGGTCGCACGCCAGCGTGCGCGTTGACATTAGTAAAATCCGGTATTAGCAAAGTCGTCGTAGCCATATTGGACCCCGACCCGCGAAACAGTGGTCGAGGTATCGAGATTCTAAAACAAGCCGGTATTGAGGTAGAAATTGGTTTATGCGGCGAGGAAGTCAGCGAGTTCCTTACCCCGTATTTAGGCAAATCTTAATGTAAGCTTTGGCTTGCACGTTAGCTACTCACTTATGCGGTGAGTGGAGTACGTCAAAATTGAGTTAAAACTCATTAAAACAGGTCGTACCGCCCATTTCTTGTACTTGGCTACGTTAACTATCATGCTGTTAGATTAAAATAGAAAAAGTGATTTTCGAAAAATTTAATAGCATGAAACCGACCGATCTTAATCTCATCCCCATCTTTATTGCCATTTATGAAGAGGGGAACTTATCTAAAGCGGCAGCACGTCTCAGTATCACGCAGCCCGCAGTCAGCAAAGCGTTGGCACGCCTTCGTGATATTTATGACGAACCTTTATTTCATCGCTGTACCAAGGGGGTAGAACCTACCTCTTTTGCTATGGATATTTACCCTGCGCTGCTTACTTCGGTGCAAAACTTTACTTCAACTCTGGCGGCTTCTAGCGAATTTGACCCTAAAGTGTCGAATCGAGTGTTTTCCATTGCTTGTGTCTCTGTTGCAAGTTTTGAGTTGCTCCCTCAAGTCATGAAACAGATCCGTGAGTTAGCACCGCATATTGCTTTAGAGGTTCATCCACTCTTTACGGAAGATTTTGAAAGCGATCTACGTTTGCAACGTTACGACTTGATCATTGATATCGCGCCAAGAGCACGAACGGTTTTAAAAGTTGAAACTGTGCTTACTGAGCGCTTGGTGGTGGTGTGTAGCGAGGAGCACCCACGCTTAAAGAACGAGATTACGGCTGAACAATTTTTTGAAGAAGAACATGTGGTGGTTTCGCAGTGGCAGAGTCGTAAGAGCTTGTTAAACGCCGATGATATTGTCGACTTGGACAAAAGAAAGATAAAGTATCGAGCTTCTGGCGTGTTGGAAATGCTACCTGTTATCTGTGGTGGTGAATATATTGGTTTAATGCCCGAGTCGATGATCAACTTGTTCAACCACACCTATCATGTTAAATCTTTATCTATGCCATTTGATGAACAAACCTATGAGCTCTGCACAATATGGCATCCAAGTCGGACAAACGACAGTGCTCATCAATGGTTGCGATCACAGATTAAACAAGCAGGGAAAGTCATCAACCAATAGGAAGTGCAATGAAGAAGACAATACGTGCCATCCTTAACGGCAAAAAAGCTGGGAACCCAGAGTTAAGAGATGCAATCATGAAAATGAGAGACAAGGGCGTCGATGTGCAAGTGCGAGTGACTTGGGAATCTCAAGACATGCCGCGCTTGGTGAAAGAAGCGGTTGATGAAGGGATTGAACGTATTGTTGTCGCTGGTGGCGATGGGACCGTCAATGAGGCGGCTTCTGCGATTATCCAAATTGAAGAAGAAAAACGCCCTGAGTTAGCCATTATCCCTCTTGGTACCGCAAATGATTTTGCCACCGCCATTCAAGTGCCAGCTTCTATCAAGGCGTCTTTATCTCTCGCCGTAGAAGGGCAGTCTGCTTTGGTCGATTGTGTCAAGGCTAACGATCGCTACTTTATTAACGTGGCAACAGCTGGGTTTGGCGCAGAAGTTACGGCAGAAACGCCTGTTGAACTTAAAAACTTTCTTGGTGGCGGCGCTTATACACTAACCGGTGTTGTAAAAGCGCTCGGCTTTAAACCATATGACGGAACAATAACGATTGAAGGTGGTGCGTATCAGGGAGAAATGTTGCTCGGTGCGTTTTGTAATGGGCGCCTTGCTGGAGGTGGGCAAGAGTTAGCTCCAAAAGCGATGATTAATGATGGGCTGATGGATCTAACATTGGTGCGCCCATTTTTACCTCATGAGCTGCCAAAAGTTATCGAAGAGATCAATAATCCTAGCGAGAAAGGTGAGTTTGTAAAACACACAAGAGCAAGCTGGTTGGAGATAGACTTCCCAAATCCACTACCGCTTAATTTAGATGGTGAGCCATATCATTCGAGAACAATACGGTTTGATGTTCAGCCTAAGAGTATACGATTAGTCTTGCCGCAAGATTGTCCTTGCTTGACCAGCTAAACGAGTAGTTTCCGGCTCATAAACAACACAGCCTCCAATATGTGGCTGTGTTGTTTGTGTTGAGGTGTCAGGCGAATTAAAGCTTTTGAATGGTCTCTACGTCGATCTGCGTGGTTGTCCACTCTGAGTCAACTTCGCCTCGAATCGTCACTTTATCGTTTGGACCAACGTCTAGCCCCATCCAATCTTCATTGTCGATTTCCACTTCGATTTCACCAGTCTCATCTTTGAACAAGTAAGTCTCGTTACCAAGAGATTGAACAATGTGCCCGGTTAACATGACGGCGCTGTCGTCGGTTGCGTTGTGCGCCTCTTTCACCGAATTAATTACGCTTATTTCTGGACCATTAAACGCGGCGAAAGCTGAGCTTGAAAGTAGGGCAAACATAGATGCTAAAATCATTTTTTTCATTATCTTCTCCTTAAATTAGAAGTAGTAAGTTGTGCCTACGTTAAAGGATGCAGTGTTCGCGTATCGGTCTAGTTGATATTTTGCGTTTGCACCTATGGTGAGCTGCGGGAAAATTCTGTATTCCGCACCCACTGAGAACATTGCGCCTAGCTCGTTGTTTTTCTCTGTGTTGTGGAAAAGCGTGTTGTTCATTTCTACATCATCATTCGCGACAAGCTCATATTCTTGATGTTTCGAAACTTTGGTGTCGTATTGCGTGTACGTTAGACCCGCTTTGAATTTTGTTGTCCACTTATCATTTAATGCATAGCTAAACACTGGAGACAGTGATACTTGCTTGGCTTTGATTGACGCATCCCAATCCATTTCATGATGGTAATCTTTGCCATCAATTTGTTTGATACCAAGGTTCTTTGAACGATTATCATCAAGGTCAAATTGGCTGTAGCCCAACTCTAGCGCCCAGTTGTCATTGAACGCGTAACCGACAAAACCTGAGAAAATACCGTCTTCAAGCTCAGGGTTGAGTGTTACGTTGTCAGTTGAAAAGTGAGGTTCCAAATCATGGTCAGTGGTGCCTAGTCCATATTCCAGACCTACATAAGGAGCCGCAGATACCGAAACTGAGCAGGTAACAAGTAACGCAAGAAGTGTTTTGTTCAATTTATTTTGCCTCTTCAAATCAACTTTGTGAGTAGAAGCGCATTTTGTGTGAAGAAGCGTGAAGCGATCGTGAAGAAACGAAAAAATGTTTAGAAAAAAGAGCAAGGGGCGATAACCGAGGGGCGGTTTGAGTGAACAAACACCAAGCTCTTTATATAGAGTAAGTTAAGTTGCTGCGACGTAACACACCGCAAACGGGACATTAAGGCGAGTAAACTCTTTGATCCAACGCCATTGGTTATCCTGGAGTTTATCGCCAGGGCCTTTCACTTCAATCCACTCGAACTCATTTTCTTTAAAAGCAATGAGATCCGGCATCCCATTACGGTAAAGCTTAAGGTCGCTCAATTGTATTTTGAACAGCTCCATCAGCATATTGGTTGGGATAGTGTTGAGCGCTGTTTCGAGTAGCTCTTTACTTATTAAATTCCAATGTACAAATGGATTACTGATGCCAAACTTCTCTTCGTATTTTGCCAATAACGTCTGGGTGCTGCCTGCTTCTAGTTCGGCAAAAGCGGTGTCTATCAAAGCTTGGCGCTTGGTAACAAAATCCGAGTGATATAAATCTAAAGGACGGTGTTGATAAGCGTTAATGAATGCCCCTTCAATAGGAGCAAAAATCGCATCCCAGAATGCGAGCCCCAGTAGCGAGTTGAGCAACGTATTTTCAGCGTAAAACACATTCCAGCCTAAGGACTCAAAATACGCTTTACTGGCAAGCTCGACTCGTTGTTGAGATAAATCCAGTTCAATATGGTATTCGGAGCAGAGTGGCTTCGCTACTCTTGGTACTTTCGCGCCTTGTTTTCGCTTCAACCGTTGCTCAAGTTTTTGTGCGACTTCGAGCTCAGACACATCAATTGGCGACTGTAGCATCTCTGTGACAATGTCACTAAATAAATCATCTTGGTTTAGTTTGTCATAGATACGTGCACGTCGTTCTCGGCTCGGAGCGAGCTGAGTTTGGCTAAATAGAGATAGGGCGGTCTCTAGATCATTAAGCCGTTCGTAATCACGTGCTATGTCATTCAACATGTGCTCACGTTTACGATCTACGTAATGGTGATTAACGGGCTGAGGCATTGACTCAATTAATAAGTCGAGATTGGCTTTGTCTTTTCGATCAAATTGCCAGTACAGGTTGCTCAGTTGGCTCAGTTCAATTAAGCGGTTTATTTGCTCACGTGAATCAAAGAAACGGCGCACTTTACTCAATTGGTATTGCTCGAACTGATGTAGACCTAAGTCATCAAGCACAAACTGACTTAAGTCTTGATGAGTGTTGGCAAAAAACAGGGTGAGTAATACGTCGATCATGTGAGCTGAATTGAGTTTGATGATCGTAAACTCAAGCTGCTCAAAACGATCAAATTCCGTGTTGCTTAAACGCTCTACAAGGGCATCTTTCTTCAATGACTTCGGTAGCTCTGGGTAAAGTGCAGAAATCTCCGGTTTCGTCAGTAAGTTAGACGCTAACTCTTGATGAGAGAGTGTGGGGGAAAGGGCCACAAACTCATGTTGACTCAATTCTACAAGTGCTTCATTGATAGAAGGTATTTCTTGATAACTCAGCTTATCACTTCGAAACCAACACCCTTTTCGGCTGTATAAACGCACCAACAGGCATTGGGCGTGTTTGCTCAAGGAATCAAACGAGCAAAGCCAAGCGTGTTCATCCTCGGCCAGTAAATCGCTGTACCAGGTTACTGCGTGGTGAGTCAGCTTAAAGAAGTTTTCTAGATAGTAGTCTGGTGCAAGTTCGATAGGGCTTTCCATAAACGACCGATAACAAAAAAGGCTTAACCCATAGGTTAAGCCTTTTCGCTATCAAATCAATTCGCAATTATGCGTTTTTGAGCTGCGCTACTTTCGCTTCAGACAGTGGCTTGGTGATGAACGCAAGTACGATACATACTGCCATCATTGCTGAAGAAATAGTGTAAGCCAAGGTGTAGCCTTCGCCGTTCGTCATAGAGAAGCCAACAACTGCTGCGCCGATTGCACCACCGATACCCCATGCAGTGTAAAGCACACCGTAGTTAGTACCGTAGTTTTTCAAACCGTAGAACTCGGCCGTTAGCGTAGGGAATACCGCTAGAAGTGTACCGTAACCTACCGCTGCGATCGCAGTACCAATGATCAGAGTGAACTCAGAGTCGAACGTTGCGAACAGCACCATGTTTACGCCTTGTAGGACGAACGCAAGTAGGAGTGTACGAACACCGCCGGTTTTATCTGCAAGCATACCCGCAGCAACACGGCCGCCTGAGTTAAATACAGCAAGAATAGATGCTAGGTAAACGGCGTTTGGTAAGTTTGCTTGAACGCTTGCGATTGTCGTGATGTTGCCGATGATCATTAGACCAACAGAAGCTGCGAATGCGTACATGATCCATAGAGAGTAGAACTGTGGCGTCTTCAGCATTGCTTTCCAAGTTAGGTCATCTGACTTTTTAACCGCTTTAGGTGCTTGACCTTCTTTTACTTTAGGCTCTGCAGGTGTGTAGTCTGCTGGTGGGTTATTGATGGTTGCTGCAAGAGGAACTGCAATTGCCAGGATACCAACACCAAGAACCATAAAGCTCGTTTGAATGCCCATGCTGTCGATCAATGATGATGTTACTGGTGCTAGGTAGATAGCCGCTAGACCGAAACCAGCCGCAATAATGCCGTTAACCATGCCTTTCTTCGAAGCGTGGAACCATTTCATTGCAGAAGGTGATAGGCATGCGTAGCCAAAACCGATACCTGCACCTGTGATCACACCGAAGGTAATGTTCAGCATGAGTGGAGTGTCAACAAAGCCAGATGCGATCATGCCTAGACCTGTAAGAACAGTACCTAGGATAAGAATCATACGCGGACCCATGCGATCTTGAAGAATACCTGCAACAAGAAGACAGATAGAGAAAGTGATGGTTGCAGTTGCGTAAGGTGCAGAAGCTTCTGCAGCACTCCAGCCTGATTCAGTTACCAGTGCCTTGTTGAATACACTCCAAGCATACAGGATGCCAAGACAAAGGTTGATACAGAACCCTGCTAACAGGATGCGCATAGCTTTATCAATCTTGCTCATTTTCATTCTCAGTTTTTCCTCTTGTTGGCAATGCCGCAAAGAGGGTTGGTTTAAAGATGTTTTTTCTCAAAATTAGTTTGCGTTTTTCAACGATTAACGCAATGAGCGCGGATTATAACCAATAAATATGTGATTGGAATCTCTTTTTTCCGCTACTGATAAAATAATTTGAAACATTAAAAGCGGATGTGAATTCATGGTTTTGTATGTGGTTGGAGTGTTATCAAAAAGTGATGATTTTTGTTGTTAGGAACGAGGAACTAGTCAAAATAGAGAATTCAGTGCGCAGTTGGGTGCACAGCTCACATTTCATATAAAAAATTTCAAAATGTTACCATGTTAACTCCCTGTAACAAAAATGACTGAAATATCGTCTTGTCGCCGTAAGTATTGGATGTAAAGGGGTTGCTTAAATTTAAATTGTTAACCTTTTGTAATGGCTAGGGCTGATTAGATTTTTTGTGCATTAAG
>NZ_WXWT01000458.1:0-37562 GCF_009904725.1 Vibrio sp. V43_P6S15P86 | reverse complement strand
GTCTAGTAGTTGCTTCGCTTTTACTTGCTTCTCGCTCTGCTGCTCAGCACTTACCGCTTCGACGGCAAATACAGCTTCAGCGATAAATGGGCGTTGTTGTTGTTGCATCTCTTTTTTATCGAAGTTCAGCATATTCATCGTCATATCCTCGCACTTAAAAAAACTCGTCCTAGAGTAAAAACTTAATTCCTTCGTTTAAGTTTCAGGCAATTCTGTGAAGTTGATGGTTAATTTCCTTGCCTGCTTATTATGTAGACTAGCGAAATATTGACTACAATTTCACAACAAAAATTTTACAATGTGAATTTTACAAAATGTCTGTGTCAAAAAGCCTTATTCGTCAGTCCCATTTTCTAGGTACGAAAATTCGCAACCTAAGGAAAAACAACCATTTAACGATGGAGGATTTATCTGCACGCTGTGTAAGGATCAATCCTGAGTACGCACCGTCGGTATCTTACCTTTCGATGATAGAGCGCGGAAAACGCGTTCCGAGTATTGATATGCTCGAAGTAATCGCGGAAGTTTTTCAAAAAGATCCTGCGTGGTTTTTAGATGATGAACCGGAATTAGAGGCCATTACCCCCAACAAAGGGAATCGTGGCGGTATCAACGGTATGGCATTGGAGCCGAGCTTTTTGTTCTCCAATGATATTCTCCAAATCGCAATTCCAGAGATGTTGTCTCAAACGGGTATTACTGGACGTCAATTCGCCCACTTGCTGATCCGTGCGCACCAAGAAAACCATCAAAACCATTTTCCTGATTTAGAACGCGCAGCCGAAGAGGTCGGCTTGAAACGCCTGAATCTATCGGTAGAAGATCTGATAGATATTGCGAAAAGCATGGGGTTGGATATTCGCTGGGTAGACCGAGCACCACAGGATGTGATTGATGAACTGGGCGTCAGCGCCAAACAGTTGATTACGTCTTTCATGGAGCCACCTGGGACTATTTATCTCAATAAACGAATGCGTGACTACCCAACCCGATTGAAATATGATTTGGCGGTATACATCGGCCATCGCGTGCTCCATAGCAGTGATGCAATGAATAACGTTTTATCTATTGGGCATCAAAACAACTGGGAGCAAATGGACAGCCCAGTTTCCAACTCTGAGCTCAACTCGCAAGATATCCTACAAGCTTGGCGCGATTTTGAGTCCAGCTTTTTTGCTGGTGCCCTGCTTTGCCCCAAAGTACCATTCCGTCAGTTGCTTGATCGTTCCGGTTATGAAATTGATGTTCACAAAAAGGCTGGCGTTTCTCCTTCCGTTGCGATGCGTCGTATGACCGTGGTTTCTCCGTACCCTCATTGGCACTACTTTGATGCCTATGGTCCGGGCAAGTTGAAAGCGGTATATCGTGGAAATGGCATCCCGCTTCCTTGGGGTAATATGCGCAAAGTGAACGACCCTTGCCAGCACTGGGCGGTATTCCGACGCCTTTCCCAGCCTTTGGATACCAGTTCAGCGCAAATTTCGATTTTAAATGTTGGCGACGAGCCACGTATCTACTGCTGCGAATCGGTCAACGTATTTGATCCTGCGGGGAATAATCGCGTGCTATGTGCCGGTATTGATCTTAACCCTGCAATTTCTGCACAAGGTGGCGATGCCGTTTCCATAGCGGAAGAACTTAAGTCCCTTTGTGTCGCTTCCGGCGGAAGTAGTGTTATTCCTCCCCACATCAAAAAAGACTTAACGACTATCGCTAAGATATTAAACATCAACTGGATAGAGCGCGGGATTCAAACCCAAGCAAGGTTGATCTGCTCCAGAGGGGCGGTTTGTCCAAGACAACCTAGTTGTTACAGCAAGTGCGGAGAAGCTGATGAGACGGGCAACGACGTGAATATCATCGGTCTTTAGAAAGAAAAAACGCCAATCACAATAAACGTGATTGGCGGTATATACTTGTGAACAATTTGTATTCACTAACAACGTCAGTTGGCTAGGTGACCCTCGGCTTAATAAGGGTCACTCTAAGTAAAGCACGATGCGTGCCAACTTTAAAAAAGCCGTTTTTTAGTAGATCCAGATGCATATCGTTGCTTTATTGACCATTAATTTCGCAAACTGCATTTGCAAAATGCAACATTATGCAAATATGCCACTTAATGCACTGCTAGTAACGACTTTCTCAGCAAAGTGTCTGTGAACATATGAAGTCACATACTCTTGTACCTCAATGATGATGAGATTTCGGGCTCCCAACTTTACCATTCTTCTAACCCCTTATTGAAACTGGGTTCAGGCTCATCCGCCATGCTTTTGTTGATACATTCTCTCATCGGCTATTTTCATCATTTGCTCAGGAGATGACATTTTCGGGTCAAATATCGCGTACCCAATACTGGCTTTCAAATAGATAAGCGTTTCATCGTAAATGACGGGCGTCGAGCATAGCGCTAATCGAAGTTTTTGTAGAAGGGACTGAACATTTTCTTCCGTTCCAGGGTGATGGACTACAACTAAAAACTCATCACCTCCCATTCGGGCCACAATATCTGATTTACGCAGAGAGCTTTTCACTCTTTCAGCCGTAGCGACTAAGACCTTGTCGCCTGCGTCATGACCATAGGTATCGTTAATATGTTTAAACCTATCCAGATCTATATTGATTAAGGCGAAGCTGTAACGCTTTTTGTAACGTTTCGCTATTTCAAACTGCTGCTTGTAAAACTTCATAAAATAGCGACGGTTTGGTAAGTGTGTCAGTTCATCATGCAGTGCTCTATCATCCGCAATGGTGTACAAGCGGTAAATCGCAATAAGCGCGAGGCTCAGTGCAAAAACAATGGGATAACCGATGAACCTTGCTAAATAAAGCTGATGCCAAGGAATTTGACGGTCGAGTTTGTCTCCGGAGAAAACCACCATACTCCACCCACCATAAGGAAAATGAACCATTTCTTTCGCGTATGGCGTTTTGGTTTCACTCAGCGAGCCAAAGAAAACGTCACCAAAAGCACCGCCACTGTCGTAACCACGAATCATCAAAGGATAGCGATAAGAGAAATCGATCACGCCAGTTTCTCGCATCAGAGCATCAAAATTAATCACCGCACTGATCACACCCCAATAATCCTGGTTCAACGGTGGATCAAGAAAAACCGGAACCCGCACGATCAAGCCTTTGCCGCCTTGGATCAAGTTGACAGGCCCTGCTATGAATATTTCTTGTATATCCTTGGCTTTTTGCACCTGTACCCACTGCTGTGGCACCGTTCGGTAATCGAGGCCGATTAAACGCTCATTACCTTGGCGGGGAAATATATGACTGATAACATCATTCTTCGCGATGCCAATGATCGTAATATGTTTGCTTTTGTTCAGAATGCGGTGAGCCGCAATGTTCAATTCGTCTTCTTGGTTTTTAGGCAGTAAAGTAATGAGTGTCGCCAAGGTACTGGCTTTATAGATATCCGCCATAAGTACCGCTTCCAAATTGGAACGGAGGGTGGAAAGTTGCTCTTTGGCCTCAACTTGAACTCGCTCTTGGTGAAGCTCTTGCTGATTTCGATGCAACAGCTCAATAACCCCAACGCATAAAGCGAAAAAACTGAGGAAGAACAATGCAAAATAGCATCGCTTTCTGGGTAAATAACGCATTTTCTCCCCACAACTCGTATATCGTTACGAGATTTTTATTTATTGTTAAAATTCTTATTATCACAAGAATAACCAATCATAATCAGAAAGGTAACAGTGATTGACAACTTTTATGTTTTAGGTGTGAGATGATGCATCAACAAGGCGATTTATTTGGCGGCGATCTATGGCAAGAAGTAGAAAGAGGAAAACTTTATTATGATCCTCATTTTCTTAACCATCTTGAGGCGGATAATTACTTTGACCAACTTCGAAAGACACTGCCATGGCACCAAGAGCACATTACTATGTTCGGCAAGTCAGTACTTCAACCTCGCTTACAAGCGTGGCACGGTGATGCAGCATATACTTACTCAGGCTTAACCATGCAGCCTCACCCTTGGACTCCTGAGTTAACTCAACTCAAAGTGCGTTGTGAATCAGTTGCTGATGTCACTTTTAATTCTGTTCTCGCTAACTTATATCGACACGGCCAAGACTCAATGGGCTGGCACCAAGATAATGAACCAGAGTTAGGTAGAAACCCTGTTATCGCATCTTTGAACTTAGGTGAAACACGTCGATTTTTGCTTAGAAATTTACATTGTAAAACTGAGATTGAATATGAGCTTTCTCACGGCTCCTTACTGATTATGGCTGGCGAGCTCCAGCATCACTGGAAGCACTGCGTACCAAAAACCGCGAAAACCAAAGATGAACGTATCAACCTGACTTTTAGGCAAATTTTTAACTATTGACTCAGCTTTTACATTCTCAATTAATATTGATGGTAGGTTTAGGTTCAGGACTTCATAGGGAATGGATTTATGCGTATTAAACCTCTTAGCTTAGCGGTCTTACTCTCTTGCTCACTTACCTTTGCTGCTCAGGCATCACAGGAAGACGTACCGCTTCTCGATAATACTCAATCAGCGCAGTTGATTCGTAGTACCTACGAACAAGAACTGTTCACTTTCCCGGCGTTTAAAGAGGGCCATTTTGGCTTACGCATGTACCGCCAAACATTAGATGAGAAATATCACGCTGCCATTTGGACCGACATGGCACAAGTAGCCAGCCGGTTAAACCAATTTGCTAATGAAGTCGTTGAACCAGAAGACATCATTCTCTATTCATCTCAAAGGCTGACCACGTATCAAGAGAAAGAAACCGAACGAGGTCAGCGACGCTATACCGTGACTAAACACCATCCTGAGTACCTTTATCTTGGTGTGGATTTGCTTGGCGCAATGGCAAGAGCAAACGAATACGGCCTACAACATAAACAAGACAAAACGCTGAGAAGAATTATTAGGCGCTACGATTTCTCGCGTTACGTTACGGACAAAGAGATGATAGAGGCGTGGGCAGCTCAGCTTGCAAACCAAGTCTACTGGCTTCGTCAGTTAGGAGAGCAAGATGTGGTCGAGGAATTCACTCAAACCTTCCGTGACACCTACCCCGACGATAAAGATAAGATGCTTTCAGCTCAGCAGTATTGGAACAAACTCTATGGTATGACGCACATCATCTTTGCCGATTCACAGTATTATCAGGAGCGAGTAAGCGAGAAGAAACACCAATGGATTTATGATTACTTTCGCAACAACATCGACACTATCCTACTGCGCGCCAAAGAAGACGTGATTGCGGAAGTCGGCATTTCGTTTTTGTTAGCAGGCTTGGACCATGATCCGGTCGTAAAGAAGACCCGCCAAGCCATTCGTCATGCAATCAACGCAGAAAAAGGGATGATTCCGTCGGTCGACGGTAACTTTGATCTCAAGTACGGCGAACACCGTAACGTGCTAGCCATCATGCTGCTCGATTGGAAAGGGGTACATAAAGCGCCAACTTATCAAGAGCACCCAGAGGCTTTTAAATCGATACCTTACGGCTTAATGCTCAAGCCTTAGAAATAACAAAACCCGCCATTTAGTTATATATAGTAACTAAATGGCGGGTTTTTAGTGTGCATCTTCAATCTAAATTAGAGCGAGATAAAAATGCCCGCTAAGCACGCACTCATCAGGTTAGCGAGTGTACCAGCAGCAATCGCTTTTAGGCCTAGACTTGCAACATCTTTGCGGCGCTCAGGTGCCATCACGCCGATAGAGCCCAACTGAATCGCAATTGAGCCAATGTTCGCAAAACCACACAACGCAAAAGTGATAATAATTTGAGTATGCTCAGACAGTGTCGCTTTGTGCTGCACAAAATCGATAAACGCAACAAACTCATTCATCACCACTTTCTGACCAATGTACGAACCCGCAGCTAGGATTTCGTGGCTTGGCACACCAATCAACCATGCGAGAGGTGCAAACAAATAACCAAAAATCGCTTGTAGCGTTACGCCAGAGAAACCAAGTATCTCACCCAAGTTTTCTAGCCCCGTGTTCACCATCGCGATAACACTTACGAAAGCGATAAGCATGGTACCAACAGCAACAGCAACTTTCATACCGCCCATAGCACCGCTTGCTAGCGCATCAATAACGTTACTTTCTTCTGATTTATCTAGCTCAATATTGTTGTAATCGCTTGGCGTTTGACGCTCAGGAACGATAACTTTTGCCATCATCAAACTACCTGGTGCTGCCATAAAACTTGCCGCGATCAAGTATTTGAGGTCGACCCCCAAACCAGCATAACCACCAAGCACACTGCCCGCCACTGAAGCCATACCACCAGCCATCACAGCAAACAGTTCAGAGCGAGTCATGTTAGAAAGAAATGGACGAATAAGAAGTGGTGACTCGCCTTGAGATAAGAAAATGTTCCCTGTTGCAACCAAAGACTCTGCTTTACTCGTACCCAAGAACTTCTGGATAGCGCCGCCAATAAATTGAATCACTTTTTGCATAATGCCCAAATAGTAAAGGGCGGAGATAAGAGCACTGAAGAAGATGATGATAGGAAGGACACGAATAGCGAAGATAAAGCCAGAAGAAGCGAGGTCACCAAAGAGGAATTTAATCCCTTCATCAGCAAAGCTGAGTAGCCCCGCGACACCATTACTTAAACTCGCCAGCGCCGCTTGACCCAACGGGAAATAGAGCACTAACGCAGCAAACCCCATTTGTAGCATCAAGGCGCGAGATACAGTTTTCCAATTAATGGAAGAACGACCCTCAGAAAGTAGGAAAGCACAACCTAGCAGTGCAACAATACCAAATAGACTAAATAGAACACTCATGAGCTGGACCTACTAAACGTTGAAAAAGAAAAAAGAGCCAAAGGAATTGGCAGAAGAAAGGGACAACGCAGCGAGTGATAACTCGCCTTCAGATCCAGAATGTAGACAGAACGAATAGTTCGACATCTTATTTTTACCTTATACAAGCAATTGAACGTAGCTGGTCCGGTCCGTGGGGTCATTCACTGCTGGCGAGCGTATTGCTTGGCCTGCTCCATGTGACGGCTTGTATGGGTAAGGGTCCTGAACAACTAAACCCTAATTCCCGCTTAAACGGGACGCAAGTATAGCCAACAAAAAGAGATATTCATCACATTTATTTACGCAAACGTTCAAGCGTTCAAAATTTAGGCAAAAACGTTCTTTTGTCGTCATACTGTTAATAAAAGTAAGGGCATTAGGACAGACTTTGATGGTAAAAAAACGCAAAAATGACCAATAAATACGCAATCAAACTCGAAAGAGCCAAAATTCGTCATTTTGCTCTCGCCAAAAGATGGATTTTGGTTATACAATTCGCGGTGCTTCTTTTCGAGGCCTCTGAGTATTCAGAGCATCATGATGCCGAGATGGTGAAATTGGTAGACACGCTAGCATGAGGTGCTAGTGCCTTTGGTGTGAGGGTTCGAGTCCCTCTCTCGGCACCATTATCCTTCTTCCCTAATTTTGTTCGAGTGTAATGCAAAGTTCTAAGCAGGCAAGACAGTCTACAGATGCTAACCAACTTCTGAGTGAGCTTGCGGTTCACGCTTTATTGCACCTGCACTTTAAAATTCATGCGTCCTCACATGGTCTCTCCCTTAAAGAGCGTAACGACTTACTGCAGAAATGGCTGAAGCCAAAACTGAAGAGTAATCGCTATAAGCTGATTAAAAAGCCGTTAAAGTCTTTGACTCAACAGGCAAAAGGCGAGAACGGAAGTCTGGAAGCGTTACTCGAACGTTGCGTGGGTGCAGATAAACCAAGTAACCCTCAACCTGATCTAGATAGCTACTTGCTGTTGATTAACGAGATTGAGAAGAAGTTGGGGACTACTGTATTATTATCTCGACCGGAAGACGTCGACTTATCTCACGACCAACACGGCTGTTTGCTGTGTGTACTTTCTGAGAACTTAAATCAGCATTTCGATGATAATAACGCCCTAATCGCTCCTATTTCGATGCTGTTCCGTGGACCAATGAGCCAACGTTCACTTTTCCTTGGCAGTATTTACGCCAGTGGCACCTTCAATTATGAAGTGCAGTACCAGGACGATCAGTTCGTTCGTATTACATTAGAGTTGGCGTAACTGTAACTCTAAGAAACAAATCGAAAAAGGCCGCGAAACTCGCGGCCTTTTGATTTCCTATATTCAAACTTGAGTTAATCGATTTCTTTAAACCGAGCAGTAAAGTGGCGCAATACTGGCGGTTCATACTCAAAAGTGAGTCCTTTTAACTCATGTGCACGATTTTTCAGTTCGATAATCGCATCCGCGATGTAATCCATATGGTCGTTGGTATAGACGCGGCGTGGAATGGTCAAACGCATTAATTCTAACTCTGACGCTTTTTGTTTACCCGTATCAGGGTCACGACCAAGCAGCAACGATCCTATCTCTACTGCTCGAATACCCGCCTCCAAGTACAAAGCATTACACAATACCTGCGCAGGGAACTGATCGGCTGGAATGTGTGGCAAAATCTTAGCGGCATCCACAAACACTGCGTGACCACCCGTTGGGTATTGAATTGGAATACCGCCCTCACGTAAGCGCTCACCTAAGTATTGAACTTGGCTAATTCGGTAGTGAAGAAAATCTTCATCCGCCGCTTCATACAAACCGCGAGCGAGCGCTTCCATATCACGCCCAGCCATACCACCGTATGTCACAAATCCTTCCATGGGTACACAACGTGTCTGCACTGCTTGGAACAACTCTTTATGATCACGAATACAACACATGCCACCAATGTTTACCATCGGGTCTTTCTTAGCTGACATGGTGAGCATATCACCGTACTGGTACATCTCACGGATGATTTCCAGAATCGATTTATTCTCGTAACCCGCTTCACGCTGCTTGATAAAGTAGGCGTTCTCACAGTAACGAGCCGAGTCAATCACCACTGGAATATCGTACTTGGTTGCAATCTCGTACACGCTGCGCATGTTTTCCATCGATACAGGCTGGCCACCGGAGCTATTACAAGTAATCGTGGTGATAATCGCACAAATGTTATGTGAACCGTGCGCTTCAATTGTTGCCACCAGCTTATCGATATCAAAATTGCCCTTCCAATCATAAGGCGTAGTGGTGTCGAATGCTTCTTCCGTTACCACGTTAATCGCTTTACCGCCATTGAGTTCAATGTGACCCGCGGTGGTGTCAAAATGGTAGTTCGAGATAAATACTGGCGTTTCACCACCACGCACTTGACGCATACGCTCAATCAAAGCTGGGAACAAAATTTGCTCGGCACCACGCCCTTGGTGCGCAGGCACGGTGAGCTTGTAACCAAAGAAGTGCTCTACTGCATCACACAGGTTGTAGTAATTTCGGCTACCCGCATAGGATTCATCCCCCATCATGATGCCAGCCCACTGATTATCACTCATGGCACCAGTGCCAGAGTCAGTCAGCAAATCGATATAAACATCATCACTACGAAGAAGAAATGGGTTATAACCCGCTTCTTTTAACGCGACTTCACGGTCTGCCAAAGTCGTCATTTTGATTGGCTCAACCATTTTGATACGGAAAGGTTCTGGAATACGTTTCATTGTTAATTTCCTTATACGCATTGCCCTACGCGCTATCACGTAAGACTAAAAAAACAAATAGATAAAATGCTTTTCAATGCGGTTGCATTGAGGAAATCAACGAGAAGAGATTTTACTAAGAAGAGACAAGCAGTAGTCTAGGTTGTACCAGAACGACAGCACCAAACGGCTATCGAGAATATCCTTTATTCTCATCGTCTTCGTCCTCCTGATAAAAATAAAAAGCCAGAAACCCCATGTTTCTGACCTTTTCAATATAGTGCAGTTTTCAATCAACTTTCAGTGAAGTCACCCTCATTTTAAGAAGGTCTCGCCCTTTTCATTCTGCGTTTGATATTACTTTCTTTGACTAAATAATCGAAAAGTGGCGCGAATAAGTTAGCAAATAGAATCGCTAACATGATGCCTTCTGGATAAGCTGGGTTCAGCACTCGGATAAAAATCGTCATCACACCGATTAATAGTCCGTATGCCCATTTACCGCCATTGGTAAAAGCCGCCGAGACGGGATCTGTCGCCATAAAGAAGGTACCAAACGCGACCCCACCAATCACGAAGTGCCAGTAAAACGGCATGGAGAACATTGGGTTAGAGTCCGAACCGATCGCATTCAATAATAATGAAGCCGCCACTAAACCAACCAACACGCCTGCAACGATTCGCCACGACGCTATCTTCATAAAGATAAGAATAAAGCCTGTTAATGCAATCAACAGCGTGGAGACTTCACCCATCGAGCCTGGCAAATTACCAACAAGAGCATCTCCCCATGAAATTGGCTGTCCCGTCATACTATTTATCAAGGCACTTTGTCCACCTTCATACCATTGGCTTAGCGGTGTAGCGCCAGAGTAACCATCTGCCGCAACCCAAACAGCCCCGCCAGACATGTTAGCGGGATAAGCGAAGTACAAGAAGGCTCGCCCTGCTAGTGCCGGGTTTAAGAAGTTTCGCCCCGTACCACCGAAAATCTCCTTCGCCACAACAATACCGAAAGTGATACCTAAAGCCGCTTGCCACAGTGGAATTGTCGGAGGAAGGATCAGCGCGAATAGTATAGAGCTGACAAAAAAGCCTTCGTTCACCTCATGCTTTCGAACAATAGCAAACAGAACTTCCCAGAAACCACCAACGATAAACACCGTCGCATAAACCGGAATAAAGTAAGTGGCGCCAAGCCACATTTTACTTGCCCACCCCGCCTGTGAAACCGCATCTAACGAGCCCCATACCCAACTCAGTTGCCACGAAGAGGCCAGCGCTTGCTGAGCTGAGGCTTGATCCATTCCATACAACAAAGCATCGCTGGACTGCTGACCTATGTTGTACATACCCCAGAACATGGCAGGGAAGACCGCCAGCCACACCATGATCATAATACGTTTTAAATCGATGCTATCTCGAACGTGAGTCATGCCCTGGTTAACCTTACCAGGCGTGTAAAAAATGGTTTCGACAGCTTCGAACAATGGATAGAACTTGTGATACTTCCCACCTGGGCCAAACTTAGGTGTCGCTTTCTCAAAGTAGTGTTTAAGGCTCATAACAACTCCTCCTTTATCTAAAAGATGGTACGCACTGCCGTAAAAAGCGATCGTTTTTTAATCTCTTAGCCTTCCTTCTTCGTATTCCATTTTGTTCGTCGCTCTTCCCTCATCTCTTCTAATTCGGCGAACTGTTAATTCGAAACTTAAAAGGGAATGCCCATGGACACACTCGCCATCGATTTAGCCAGATTCCAATTTGCCTTTACTGTCTCTTTCCACATCATTTTTCCAGCTTTTACGATTGGTTTGGCAAGTTACCTCGCCGTGTTAGAGGGCTTGTACTTAAAAACGGGCAACAAACAGTACATGCAGATCTATAAATACTGGCTCAAAATCTTTGCCATCAGTTTTGGTATGGGTGTGGTAAGTGGCATCGTGTTGAGCTATCAATTCGGGACCAACTGGAGCGTGTTTGC
This sequence comes from Vibrio sp. V43_P6S15P86, assembly GCF_009904725.1. Lineage (NCBI taxonomy): Bacteria > Pseudomonadati > Pseudomonadota > Gammaproteobacteria > Vibrionales > Vibrionaceae > Vibrio > Vibrio sp. V43_P6S15P86. The sequence continues at coordinate 26,041 of NZ_WXWT01000458.1, read as the reverse complement.
CGACAAAACAGGCCCAATCCTAGGCCCGCTAATGGGTTATGAAGTTTTTACTGCGTTTTTCCTCGAAGCGGGATTTTTAGGCGTGATGCTTTTCGGTATGGACAAGGTGGGTAAGAAGCTTCACTTCGCCGCAACTTGTATTGTTGCATTCGGGACGTTTTTGTCTGCGTTTTGGATACTTTCGGTTAATAGTTGGATGCAAACACCAGCGGGCTACAGTATCAACGAAGCCGGACAGTTTATCCCAGAAGACTGGTGGGCGATTGTCTTCAACCCTTCCTTCCCTTACCGGCTCGTTCATATGTTGCTCGCCGCTTACCTTACTACTGCCTTTGTTGTAGCCGGCGTTGCCGCTTATCACTTACTAAAAGCAAACCATAACCCTCTAGCCAGAATTATGTTCTCGATGGCAATGTGGATGGCTGCCATCGTGACACCAATTCAAATCGTTGCTGGAGACATGCATGGTTTAAACACCCTTGAACATCAACCCGCCAAAGTTGCCGCGATGGAAGGGCACTATGAGTCTCACCAAGGCGCGCCATTGATTCTCTTCGGTATCCCTAACGATAAAGAAAAACGTATGGAATACGCACTAGAAATCCCCAAACTCGGTAGCTTGATTTTAACTCATGACCTAAACGGCAAAGTAAAGGGGTTAGATGCTTTTCCTGAGGAGGAACACCCTCCTGTATCTATCGTTTTCTGGTCTTTCAGAGTTATGGTCGCGCTTGGTTTTTCCATGCTTGCCATTGGCGTATGGAGTCTATGGCTCAGAAAGCGTCGCAAACTTTTTGATTCACGGGCACTTCAACGTATTTGTGTCCTGTTTGCCCCAGCTGGGTTCATTGCAGTTTTAGCAGGCTGGATAACCACCGAAGTCGGTCGCCAGCCTTACACCGTATACGGTCTTTTAACCACAGCCAATTCGGCATCGCCTATTGATGCCGCCGCGGTGAGCGTCTCCCTGACGGCGTTCATCGTGGTTTACTTTGTGGTTTTTGGAGCTGGCTTCTTCTATCTCCTACGTTTGATGCGCAAGTCTCCAACTCGATATGAAGAAGGCTTAGACAGCCGACTTCCTGATGGCACGAAAACCGATGCCATCACATATTCTAACCATCTAACCTAGGAGCTAACTCATGGATTACGCATTAATTTGGTACGCTTTGATTGGGCTCGCCGTTCTGATTTATGTCGTGTTAGATGGCTTTGATCTCGGTATTGGTATCCTATTCCTCAGCGCTAATGACGATGAAGAGCGCGACATGATGATGAACAGCATCGCTCCTGTTTGGGATGGGAATGAAACTTGGCTAGTTCTTGGCGGTGGTGGGCTTTTTGCCGTGTTCCCCCTCGCCTACGCGGTCATTATGCCAGCACTCTATGCTCCCCTGATTTTAATGCTGCTCGGGTTAATTCTGCGCGGGGTTTCTTTTGAGTATCGCTTCCGAACACAACGCGGAAAGTTTTTATGGGATAGCGCTTTTTTCATTGGTTCACTCACCGCGGCATTGATGCAAGGCATTATGCTCGGAACCCTGCTCCAAGGTATAGAGGTTAGTGAACGAGCATACGCAGGTGGATGGTTTGATTGGCTTTCGCCATTTAGCGTATTTTGTGGCTTGGCGCTTGTTTGTGCTTATATTCTGCTTGGTTCATGCTGGTTATTAATCAAGCTTCCAGAAGAGCTGATGGGGCGTTACTACGTGGTCGCGCGACGATGGGGGCTAGCAATGGTAGCCTGTATATTCATCGCCAGTTTGTGGTTGCCATTGAGCCAACATATCGTCTTTGAACGTTGGTTCTCATTACCAAACTCGCTGCTGTTTTTCATCTTACCAATTATTGCAGCGGCACTCATTTGGCAGCTATTCAAAGCCTTACTCGACCACAAAGCTGTTCGTGCCTATGTACTTGCCATCGGCCTGTTTCTTGTTTCCGCGATGGGTTTCGGTGTCAGTACATTTCCTTACTTGGTCCCATTCGCACTCACTTATCAAGACGTCGCCGCGCCAGACAAAAGTTTGGCATTTTTACTTGCCGGTGCGGTGGTATTACTTCCTCTGATCATAGCCTACACGGCTTATTCGTACTGGGTGTTCCGCGGCAAGATGAAACGTGGAGAAGGATATCACTGATGAAACTAAAGCCCATTTTGTGGTTCATTGGCATTTGGCTGGCAAGCGTGGTCGCCTTGTTTATCATCAGTTCGTTGATACGAACTGCGATATTGTAGGCCCAGAGTCGACTGCACCACATCTGAAGCCATTGAGGTCTATACTCAAGCAAGAGTAAAGCAACGGAGTGTTTTTATGACCTTAAAGCAGATTCTGGCAACTTTGATTCCTTTGACAGGTCTACTGTTTTCAACAAATGCATTGTCCGTAGACAAGCAGATGTCATCCGCCATGAAAAGTAAAATGCGGTCTATTTGCTCCGCAACAGACGAACAGGGCCATTGGCAACTTGCTCAAGCTACTCCTGACGCCAGACGCTCACTCAACATGGTGCTTTATCAAATGAATGCCGATGATAAATTGAAAGCAATTCATGAGGTGAGAACCAAAATGGTCGGCGGCACCCATTATGCGTTTGAGTTCGAGTTGCAAGATGGTCAAGTCTGGAATGCAATTGTATTGCACAGTGCCCGAGGCGATTACATGATCGAGAGACACGCCAAGAAAGGGGAACTCTGCCCTAAAGATGGCGACTCCTAATCCCCAGATTCAAATAAAACAAAGGCGACAGTTACGTCGCCTTTGTTTTATACCGTTTTCGCCTCTATCTTCTCATTCACCTTATCGCAAATGTACTCCCCAATTGGCATTGCAGATGTCGCTGCAGGAGAGGGGGCGTTGCAAACGTGCAGGCTTCTGGCGCTTTCAGCAAACAAGAAGTCATGAACCAAGGTGCCATCAGATAACACCGCTTGTGCGCGAATACCCGCAGGATATGGTTTGAGATCTTCTACCTTGATGCTAGGGCAATATTTGTTGACCAATTTCAGATAGCCCGGCTTCCACCACGAGTTCTTAAACTCATCCAATCCGGTTTTTAGATGCTTTTGTGTCACCTTCCAGAAACCGGAGAAACTGAGCATTTGCATGGTATCTTGCAAGCTGAAGTTAACCTTGTCGTACCCTTCCCGCTTCCAGCCTTGAACCGCATTTGGACCAACAGTCACACTACCATCAATCATGCGAGTCAGGTGGACGCCCAAGAATGGCAAATCAGGGTCGGGAATTGGGTAAATAAGATGATTCACCACTCGGTCGTGTTTGCTATCTAAGCGGTAGTATTCACCACGATAAGGGATGATTTGGAAATCGGTCGGAATAGACATCATCTTAGTCATGCGATCCGCCATCAAGCCGCTGCAAGTGACCAGGAATTTGGCATTGAGCTGCATGGTTTGCCCGTCTGAAATGCAGGTCAATTGAACTTCTTCATCCTTCTCTTCAGCAGCCACCACTTTGGTTCTCAAGCTAATTTGCCCACCGAGCTTTTTGAACTCTTCCGCCATCTGCTCAGTGACCAAACGATAATCGACAATACTGGTGGTTTTGACATAAATCGCGCCCAAGCCTGTGATGTTTGGCTCAGCCAGCTTGAGTTGAACTTCATCGAGTAGCTTTACGTCGATGCCGTTGACATAACAGCGCTCATAGAGGGCATTCATGCGTTCGACTTCTTGCTCATTGGTCGCAACCAACAACTTGCCACAGTTCTCTACCGGAATATCGTGCTCGGCACAGAACGAAATGGTTCGCTCTACCCCACGCTTACAAAAATCGGCTTTTAAGCTGCCCGGTGCGTAGTACACCCCGGCATGAATCACACCGCTGTTGTGTCCGGTTTGATGCTTGGCAAAACCGGACTCTTTCTCAACCAATAAAATGGATTTGTCTGGGTGACGTTGCTGCAGCTGCCATGCCGTCGACACACCAACGATACCGCCACCAACAATGATGTAGTCATAGACTGATTTCATACGACCTCTTATAAAACCGATAGTTGAGATTGTTGCAATTTGAACTTGCGACCACTGTAAATGAACACCGCGACAAATACCGCGCAGCTTGCCACACGAACCAACATTGGGATGTCGTGCCAAACCAGCAATGTACCCACCACTACCAACAAGAGACGCGTCAGAATGTTTAGAGGACCTTCCAAGTAGCCTTCAATCGCACCAATCAATGCATAGGTACCGATGATGGCAAAGAAGCCCACGGTAATCACTGACGTCACATCCCAACTGACTAAGCCTGTGTAAGCAATCAACAGCGGTACAAGATACAAACCTTTGGCAATTTTCCACGCCATCAAACCAGTGCGCATTGGCGGTGTTTTCGCGATGGTTGCCGCAGCAAAGGCGGTCAAACACACTGGAGGCGTTACGTTACTGTCTTGCGATAACCAGAAGATGATGAGGTGAGCAGCCAGCAACGCCAAGCCTACTGCTTCTATACCCAAACTTTGCTCTAGTAGAGTTTCCATAAAGTCCGCAGGTACTAGCGCCACCATTTCTTTCGCGGTTTCCAACGCCATTGGAGCATTAAGCAGTTCCAGCTTTTCTGGCGCCGCCAACATGAAGATGGCTTTTGCTTGTTCTGGCAATTGACCCGACACCATCAATTCAAGCAATTGGTTTTCCGCAATCAACTTGTAAAGCGCAGGGGCAGACAGTGTGCCCAACACAATATACGCCGCTGTCACAGGCAAGCCCATACCCAAAACAAGAGAAGCGAGCGCAATCAGAACGATCATGATGAACAAGTCGCCATTCGCCCAACCGTCGATCATCAGTGAGAACGCGTTGCCGATACCCGTTGTGCTGATCACGTTGATCACCAAACCGATACCCACCAGCAATACGGCTGTTGTCGCCATGTTTTTCGCGCCTTGCGAAAGTGCTTCGATGATCGCTTTTGGTCCCATCTTGTGATCTTTCGAGAACCAAGAAGCCACCACTACTGAAATGATCGACAAGCCCGCAGCGTAAGTTGGCGTAAAGCCTTGAACCAACAAAGTAACCAAAACCGCCAGAGGGATAAGGTTGTGCCAACCGCTGATCAACACTTTTAATAGAGATTCATCGCTGGTCGTGATTTTTTGAACGCCGCTGCGTTTGGCTTCAATACGCACAAAGAACGCAACAGACAAGAAATAGATAAGGGCAGGAATGAAAGAAACAGCAATGATATCAACATACGGAATTTGTGTGTAAGACGCCATGATGAAAGCACCCGCGCCCATCACTGGTGGCATCAACTGACCACCTGTCGACGCCGCAGCTTCAACCCCCGCCGCAAAGCGCGAAGGGAAACCTGCTTTTTGCATTAAAGGAATACTGATAACACCGGTTGAAACCGTATTTGCCACACTAGAGCCCGATACTGAGCCCATCAAACCGGAGCCAATCACTGCGATAAAACCCGGACCACCAATGATTTTGCCAGCCGCAGCACGTGCCACATTGATGATGTAATCACCAACACCAGAGCGAACAAGAAACGCCCCAAACAGAATGAACATGAAGACGAAAGTCCAACTGATGCGCGAGATAGAGCCAAACATGCCCTCAGAAGAATAAAAGCTGCGGTAGAGCAAGGTTTCCATGCTCAAACCCGGGAAGTGGAAAATACCTGTCGCCCACTTACCCCAAAGCACAACGTAACTGAGACACACCACAATCAGCACTGGAATAAACCAGCCCATGGTGCGTCGGATCAGCTCAATAACAATCAGGATTGCCATGATGGCGAAGACCCAATCACTGGTCACGAACTTCACACCGCGTTCGTACAGCGCATCTTCGGCATAGGGAATATAGAGCAAACACGCGACCGCGCCCATGGCAATTAACACATCAATACCGAGTGCAATCTTACTCTGCTTGAGAGAGATATGAGCCGGATACCAAAGCGCACAAATCACCGCAAAGCCAGCAAAGTGGGTCGCGGAAATCCATAACTCTGGTAACGTCGATAAGGTATTAAACCAAATGTGCAAAGCAGACAACACCACGCCAAACACTGTGATCGTGGTGGTTACCCACGGAAAATCAGTGCGCGTGGGCAGCTCAAATTTCTGCAATTCCTTTTCTATTGAGTCGCTCATCTCATACTCCAAGCTCTGGCGGCTTTTTCCATCTTAGAAATCGGTAGGGATAAAATGCCCCGAGCCAAAACTCGGGGCCAAGTTGGCGTTATTTCGCCATTAGATCTGATGGGATTTCGATGCCCATTTCTTTGTAGTAACGCGCCGCACCTGGGTGAAGAGGCACTGGTAAGCCAGCGATCGCTTTCTCAATCGCCATTGCTTTTGTTGCTTTGTGGATACCTTGTAGGAAAGGCAGGTTCTCGTAGATCGCTTTGGTTAGCTGGTAAACGTCTTCTTCCGAGATATCTTCACGAACTGCCAAGAAGTTAGGCTGTGCAATGGTAGTGATCGGCTTATCTAGACCCGGGTACGTGTTCGCTGGGATCTCGTACTTCGTCCATAGGTTGTAATTGCCGTTCGCCTCTTTGATTTGTTCGTCAGTAAACGAAAGAATCGAAATGTCTTTACCCAGCGCAGCAAAAGCTTGAGTGACCGCACCAACAGGTACACCCGCAGGCGTGTTCATGCCGTCAATGGTGCCGTTTTGAAGTGCGCTCGCACTGCCGCCGTAGCCCATGTAAGCAAGATTGAATTTATCAGGGTCTACCTTCAGACCTTTCATGATTTGGCGACCCGAGTTCTCAGTACCAGAGTTCTTCTTACCGATAGAGAACTTCTTGCCATCTAGGTTGTTCAGGTCAGTCACCGTGCCAGTTTTTGCTAAGTCAGAGCGAACAATAAAGTGCTCAACGTTTTGCCACAGCATAGAGACTGAACGCAGCTGCTCTTGGCGACCGCTCTTCTCATAAGGACCTTCGCCAGACCAAGCCCACGCACCGTAAAGACCTTGTAGAATCGCGAACTGTGCTTCGTTTTCGTTCAGCAGTTTGACGTTTTCACCAGAGCCCGCAGAGCTGATTGCAGAAAGGGAGAAGTGGTGCTTTGGTGCCAATTTCACTTTGCTTAACGTCGCCAGCGCTACGCCCACAGGGTAGTAGGTACCACCTGTCGATGCCGTTGCAAGAATGTAGCTACGATCTTCTGCCGCAGCGTTAGCAGCAATACCAAAAGAAGTCACAGCGACAGCCAAAGCTTTTACCAGCTTGTTCATTTTCATTATTACTCTCCGTGTAGTCGTTTCACGATTGGGGACTTACATCATGTTAAATATTTATTAACAACAAATTCCCTAGAGCAATTGAAATGCCAACTTTTAAGTCATTGTATTTATTGACACAAGCACAGAAAGGCATCAAAAATGAGCAAAATTATGCTGATTTGATAGCAAAGCGATGAGCAAGATCTTGCTTATTCAAGAGGAGAAGGTTGCACGCCTAGATCGCAAAAGGTTAATAAAATGTGATCAAGACAAAATAAATGCACGATTGGCTGATAAGCAATATTTTGCCGACGTGATTTTGGATTGGACTACAACTAATGAGCGTCTTAACAATAAGAATAAAAAGCGCATCATTCTAAACTGCTCACTTTACCAGCGGAGGCTTATAGCCTAAACGACTACAAATAGCACAAAAATACAGCAAAACAAGCCATGTTAATGAAATGAAAAGTCATTTATTCTAATTTTGAATTCAAAACCAGTTCAATCCACCAGTTCAGAAACAAACATTGACCGTATCAACTTATTTTCTACTTCGGGGTTGTGCCAATAGCCTCATGTTCGTTAGGGTAACTACACACCAAGGCAAACGTATTCCTTGGTGCTTTTTTGTCACTAAGGGTCACTCATGTCAGCAACTGCGCAATCACAATTCGCTTTAAAACGCCCATCTGGCGTTGCTGCTGCGATCCTCCTGCTCTCTCTGGAACTGATTCAGAGCTGACAGGCTATATCTAAACTTTCTGTCAGCTTGAGAAGAAGCTGACGGGAACACCACATACTCCTCCCATTCCTTTCAGTTTCTTCCAAGCGAAACATAAGAGGAATAACAATGTTAAGCGCACGCAATATCGCCGCTTTGGGCTTCATGACTTTCGCCATGTATTTAGGCGCGGGTAACCTGATCTTCCCTCCATTTTTGGGTTATCAAGCAGGTGAAAACTTTCTGAGCGGGATGTCTGGCTTCCTCTTGACGGGTGTAGGTCTGCCTGCGATGGCACTGGTGATGGTGGCTATCGTAAACGGTTCAGACAAATTAACCGCTGCCCTACCTAAACCTTTGGCGACCAGTTTTTGGGTGATGGTGTTTATCGTGATTGGTCCTGCTTTCGTAATACCACGTGCGATTACCGTCGCTTACCAATTTAGCTTTGCGCCAATGTTTGGTGATGCCGTTTTGGTGCCTTTCACTATTGCCTTCTGTGCTATCACCATTCTATTTGCCCTATATCCGGGTAAGTTGGTCGACAACCTAGGCAAGATCTTAACGCCTGCATTGATGGGTATCTTGATCATCATGTCTGTGACGGCTTTGGTTTCTCCTGCTGGCGAGCTAACTGCTGCAACGGGACCATACGTATCTGGCGCATTTGCTGAAGGCTTAACCCAAGGCTACATGACCATGGATGCGCTAGGTTCTATCGGTTTTGGTTGGATCATCTTCCGCGCGATTCGCAGCATGGGTGTGGATTGCCCGAAAGCCACCGCAAAATACACGCTAATCGCAGCTTTGATGTACGCGGTTGCCATGGCATTTGTTTACATCTCATTGGCTTACATTGGTTCGACAAGCTCATACTTGGGTTCTGAGTTCAGCAATGGTGGCGACATCTTAACGGCATTCACCTTCAGCCACTTCGGCGCATTTGGTTCACTATTACTAGGTGCCGTGATGGTATTGGCGTGTTTGACCACTGCTATCGGCGTAACCACAGCAGGCAGTGAGTTTTACGACAACACTTTCAGCAAAGTGAACTACAAAGGCTGCGTTATCACGACCATGGTGTTGGCTGGTTTGATCGCCAACGTAGGTCTGGAGCAACTATTGGCTATCACATTGCCAGCGGTTTTGGCGCTTCACCCAGTAGCGATTGCATTGATGATCATGGCACCAGTGCGCAACAAGATGTCGCAAATCATGGTGGTAGCGACCGCATTCACTGCTCTAACGTTTGGTTGTGTTGATGCGCTGCACATCCTAGGTTACATGCCAGATTCCACCGATGAGTGGATGGGTAATTACATGCCTCTGTACAATGACTTTGCTAGCTGGATTATACCTAGCGTATTTATGATGATTGTTGGTCTGCTATTTACGACGAAAACCAACCAAGCCGAGCAATTCGAGCTGGTAAATGAATAGCCGTTTAACATAAGACATCGCTCAATAAGTAAGTTAATATGTAGTTCGCTTATTGATATCAGGCAAAGGAGTTGCCTGAACTATGGATTGATGTGGAGCGCTTATGGACAATCAGTATTTAGACATCAGAACTCTCAACTTTATCGTTATTCTGTTCTCTTGCATTTACTCAATCAGTCTACTTTGTTACCAATACACACAGAAAAAAATCAAAGGCTTAAAGACTTTTTCTCTCTCGCTGTTATTTATTGGCTTTGGGCCTTTTTTACTGGGATTTAGAGGCTCCGCACCAGATTGGCTTACCATCGTCATAGCTAATACGCTCATATTAATCGGCTTCTTGCTTACGCTTTACAGCGTGAGCATTTTTCGTCAATTCCCTCTAAAACTGGCCCACTCACTCGCTTTTTTAACGCCCATTTTCAGCGGTTCGTTCTATTATTTCACCTTCCATGACCATTCAATTAAAAACCGTATCATTTACTTAAGTGTTTATATCTGCATCGTTACGTTTTTTAGTGGGATCGCCATGCTGAAAGGCACCAAGCAAGACCAAAAACTCCCAACCATAGTGATGGCGTGCTCCTTCTTTTGCTTCAGTATTTTTATGGGCTTCAGAGCACTTTGGAGCGCTTTCGCCAATGAAGTGCCAAATTTTATGACCGCAGGTTTTATCCACCAGATGACGTTTTTACTTAGCATCTGTCTGATTGTCGCTATGAGCTTTAGCATGTTGTGGCTAATTAATGGCCGCTTGATACAGTCAATCAATGATCTCTCACATTTAGACGCCCTCACAGGGCTTCATAATCGTCGCGCGATGGAAGAAATTGTTCCAAACCTTGTTAATCAAGCGCACAAACGGAAGCAATCAATAAGCATCATCATGACCGACATGGACGAGTTCAAAGCGATTAATGATCATTATGGCCATACGGTAGGCGATTCCGTCATGGCTACGATTGCCGCTATCTTTAAGAAACACCTCCCAGAGTCAGCTTGCACAGTACGATTTGGTGGTGATGAGTTCATGATTGTTTTACTTGAAAAAGCACACCGCGCCAAAATTGTTGCCGAGCAAATTCGCCTAGCGGTAGAAACAGAAGCCTCACTGCAGTCATTCGAAAATGAGATCACCATGAGCTTTGGAATCAGTGAGTTATCTGAGGGACAATCGCTTCACGAGGTCGTTGCTGAAGCAGACGAAGCGCTGTATAGCTCTAAACATACGGGCAGAAACCAAGTCACCTTGTTTGGAGAAGGGAAAGGCCTAACTTATAAGTTTGTCCCGACTCCCTCGAAGAGCGCATAATCATATTTGTGACGCCCATAGCGGTAAATCAGCTTAAAAATTGCATTAAGTATAATCAGAGCGATTTAAACCAAACTTTTGCATCTTTTGATTCAAAGTTCGACGAGGTAAATCCAATTCCTGCATCACCTCGTTAATGCGTCCGTGATGCCTGACCAATGAATCATGCAGCACCTTGCGCTCAAAATTGTGTAATTGAATAACCAATGGAACACCCACTTGCGTCTCCTCCGTGGTTGACGAAGGACGGCTAGAGAGAATTTCCATCACAGATACCGTTTCATCCAAAGCAAAACGCATAGCCACGTTTCGCAGCTCTCGAACATTCCCAGGCCAAGCGTAGGAAAGCACAGCGTTTCTATCTGCATCACTCAATGGTCGGGTTTCAGGGTTAGTTTGCAAGGTGAAGTGCTCAAACAAAATCAGTGAATCTTCTTCTCTCTCCCTGAGTGGCGGCAAATAAATTTGCGCGACGTTGAGCCGATAGTATAAATCTTGCCGAAACTCTTCATGATCATTGAGATCTTCTTTCGCCGCCGCGATCACTCGTAAATCAACGCCGATCTGCTGATTCCCCCCCACTCTTTCAACGGTATGCTCTTGAAGCGCCCGCAGCACTTTCACCTGCATCGACAACGGCATGCTTTCTATCTCGTCAAAAAACAACGTGCCTTTATCGGCGTATTCCAACTTGCCGATGCGTCGTTTGTTTGCACCAGTGAACGCCCCAGCTTCGTGACCAAACAACTCACTCTCGAAAAGGTGTTCTGGAATCGCACCACAGTTTATCGGCACAAAGTGATGAGGTTTTCTTTGGCTTTCATTATGTAAACTGGTCGCCACCAGCTCTTTACCACAACCCGTTTCACCGTAGATGATCACGTTAGTATCGATTTTCGCCAGTTTCGCAACTTGCTCGCGTAATTGCTGCATCACTCGACTTTGACCAATGAGCACCTCTTCTAAACCACTCACGCTAGCTAGATACTCTTGGCGGTGAAGCGACGATGTTTGCGCGCGATGGCTCTCGACCGCATCTGTGACACGTTGAGACAAACGCTCCGGCTGGAAAGGTTTTTCAATAAAATCAAACGCGCCGTTTTGTAGCGCATTCACCGCCATATCCACATCACCATGACCAGTAATTAGTATCATTGGTGTTGGAATGTGATTCGCAATAAGGCTCTCTAAAATCGCAATTCCATCAGTATCTGGCAAACGAACATCACTAACTATCGCATCAAACTCTTGGTTCAGAATGGCGGTTTTGCCTTCCTCCCCCGAGCTAAAAGCTATGACATCAAACCCCGCCAATTGCAGCCATTGGCTGGTAGCTTGACGAACGATGTCATCATCTTCAATTAGGGCGATACGCGGAATGTCGTCAAAAGTCATGAGTTACTGCCTGATCGGTGATAGAAGTCTTTGCTAAAGTTAGCAAAAACCATGCTATAGAAAAGGAGCTAGATCCCACTTCTTAATCACAATTCTTTAACATCCAATCAGTTAAGCGCACTCTTTCACTACCAACTACGATAACTATGTTCAGCCAAACGGAGCTCGTATGCAGCGCACTAAGAATGGGAAAATGTGGCTAACCGCCGTATTGATCAGTGCGCTGGTGATCTTTTTCTACGGTGCTAGCCGAGAGGTGGCCCATCAATGGCTGAGCGTCCAAACTCAACAAGAAGCACAACAGAAACTCCTCGACTACATTGGTGAAGTCCGCCGAGCATTAAAACGTTTCTATCACCTTCCCTATCTCGTCACGAATAACCCAGAAACAATTGCGTTTGTGAAAGGCAATTTAAACTACTACGAGCCACTTCAAGCACAACTGACACAGCTCGATAAAGCCGCGAATACAGAGGGTTGGTTGATACTTTCAACCTCGGGAGAAGTGTTGGTATCGAGTCTGATCGATGAACGGTTCAGCCGCTCTGACCGCCGTGCGATTGTCGAACAAATACAACGTCAGGGAGAAGGCGTCTCACTGGTGAATAAAACAAAAGGTTCTAGTCCGCTTTACTACCTCTCTGCACCAATTTTTGATGGTTTGGAGATAGCGGGCATCGTTGTTGTTCAAATCAACCTGAGTTTGCTAACAGAGCAGACCATCACCAGCCAAGACATCATCACGCTACAAAATCGCCATCAACGCTTCTTCCTCTCCAGCAGCACAAACTATAACGCCGACTGGTTTAATGAACCGAATAACCAAGTCAAAGTCGAAACTCAAACGCTGTATGACAATACGGTGATTCATTTCTGGACTCTCAATCAGCAGCGCTACTTTGCACACACAGCAAAGCTGGACGACTTAAACTGGTTTGTCAGTTACCTTATTCCGACCAAACCTGTTCAGCAAACGATTAGTGTCATTGGATGGAGCATCGCAGCGCTCCTCCTGCTCCTTATCCTGTTGGTGATCATTGGTTTACAGCGTCGACAAAAGCATCTCAATCAGCAGCGTATTCAAGCCTTACTAGAAGAATCGCAACGCCGACTTAAACAGATGATCAATAAAACACATGTTGGTTTGTTGTTGATTGATGAACAAGGTCTATTGTTCGACCTCAACCCAATGGCAAAACGCCTTTTTTGTCTTCCTGAAAGTGTGAATCGTCATACCTTCGCCTGGGAGTTATTTGATGCAGGTAATTCAAATTCAACCACACTCACTTTGCTTAGAGATCTACCAAAGCATAAGGAACTGGCAGAGATTAGCGCTGTAGAAACCATGGCGCGACGCAGTGATGGCAGCGTATTTCCTGTACTCTTTTCACTCACGAGCTTCCCATGGCACGGTGAGCAGTATTTCCTTGCTACCATAATCGACATTAGCAAACGTAAAAAAGCGGAACAATCGCTGCAGCGGATTAACCAAGAGCTCGCTCAAAGGGTGGAAGAGCGAACTCAAGCTTTAAAACAAGCCCAAGAGCAATTGATTGAATCAAGCAAAATGGCAGCATTGGGCAGAATGTCGAGCGCGATTACCCACGAGTTAAACCAACCATTGACTGGCCTGCGTACCCTTTTAACCACCAACGAGTTGCTAGCAGAACGTGGACAAACAGACATGATGAAAGCCAATAACAAGTTGATTCAAAAGTTGATTGACCGCATGGCAAGCATGACCAGTCAGCTAAAAACGTTTGCCTACAATAAACCAGAGACACTGCACGAGATATCGCTGACAAACGCTTTAGAAGAGACGCTACGCGTCTATCAATCTCAACTCGCGAAGGTAGATGTTCGGGTACGCATTCCCAACGACTTACCCAATATCATTGGCGAAGAGCAACGCCTACAACAAGTGCTCGGCAACCTAATTTCCAACGCATTAGATGCGATGAAAGAGACCCAAGATCCACAGTTAATGATTGCCGTTACACCCACTACCGATAATGTTGAGGTCGTGGTAAGTGATAATGGGTGTGGGGTACCTTCAGACCAACTCGATACCATGTTCGAACCTTTCCAAACCAGTAAAAAAATTGGTGAAGGACTGGGGCTAGGGCTTTCCATTACCGCCAACAATATGCGAGATATGCAAGGGAAAGTCAGTGCGCAGCTCAACGCTGATAAAGGCATGTCCTTCACCTTAATGTTTGAGCTCGCTCCTCATCGTAGCTAATCCAACGCCATCCACCTCTCCAGCTTTTCTCCACACAATTAAAGAGCAATAAACCCTGATCAACTTTATAAAGCGAGTTGCCTAACCTACGCTTAACTTGATGAATCGCCACATGCTATTCATCAGCACAATCTTTGGTGGTTGACACCAAGTTTTAGCTCCCACCATCTAATTTATTGATAAGTAATTATTTAAAGTAAGAATGGATGCGTTATGAGAAAACTAACTTTAGCAGCAACAGGGGCGCTTTTTATTTTATCACCTCACGCTTTTGCAGCGCCTTACGCAGCAGACGCTCGAAGTCACGGAATGGGAAATACAGGCGTCGTTTCCGCTGACTATTTAACCGCTCCTCTACACAACCCAGCCCTAGGCGCTCTCTATCGAGAAAATGACGATATCGGCCTACTCATTCCTGCTCTCGGCGTCAATATTCACGATGAGGATGAAGCTTTATCAGCCGTTGATGATGTTCAAGACCTTTACGATAGTATTCAGGGCATTCCCACACCTGCGAACGAAGCCGAACTTAATCGACTACTCGATCAATTAGATAAGAGTGCTCCAGTCGTCATTAATGGAGGTCTGAGCCTCGCGATTGCGATTCCGACACGCTACATGTCGGTAAACCTTTTTAGCGCTGGTTATGTGGAGATACTTGCGGCACCCGATATCTCAGATTCAACAAACACCGCAGATCGATACCTCAATTCTGCCGTCGACCTAGCGGCTTTCGGTAGTGCGGAATATGGCGTTGCCTTGGCTCGCGCTTACACGATAGGTGGGCAGCAATTCGCATTTGGTATTACGCCCAAATACCAACAACTTAAAACCTATACGCAGCGTACAACACTAGATGACTTTGATATCGAGGATTACGACAAAAGTGAAGTATCAAAGAACACGTTCAATATGGATCTTGGGGTCGCTTGGTATCACAACGCATTTAGAGCTGGTCTCTCGTTAAAAGACGTCTTCGAACAAGATATAGAAACAAAACTAGGCAACTATACCTACGAACTCACGCCACAAGCGACCCTTGGTATCGGCTATGTCGGGGACTATGTAGCTCTGAGCCTAGACGCCGATCTCACCAAACAAAAGCGCTTTAAAGAGCTCGACGATGACACGCAGTTTATTCGCGTTGGTATCGAGGGGAATGCTTGGGGATGGGCTCAACTCCGCGCTGGTTATGAAGTTGACCTAGAAAATAACCTCGATAACTCGGTGACAGGTGGCATTGGCATCAGTCCTTTTGATGTGATCAGTGTAGACCTAGCAGGGTCTTACGCTGGCGATAACCAGTTTGGCGCGGCGGCGAATTTAGCATTTACGTTTTGAATACGAATGCCAACCTAAATTCACTTAGGTTGGCATTGTTAACAACCATCCTATATCTCAATGTTTATCATTACTGACGTTTGGTGATGAACTGATAAAAACACGATCTCGCTACAAGTATCGAGATGTCTCCTACACTATTCTCAAGCAATAAATCCATAAACATTTCCTAAATATAAAGAGTGAGAAACATGATTAAGTTTCCAGATAATTTCCTTTGGGGTGGTGCCATTGCGGCAAACCAGGTAGAGGGGGCATACAACCTTGGGGGGAAAGGTTTATCAACATCAGATATGTTGCCAAACGGCATTCTGAGCCCGCATCAAACGCGTGAAGAACGAACGCCTGGTATCAAAGATCTTGCTATCGATTTCTACAATCGCTATCCAGAAGACATTGCCCTGTTTAAAGAGATGGGATTCACCTGCCTGCGCTTATCCATCGCTTGGAGTCGTATTTTTCCTAATGGTGATGAACTGGAGCCAAACGAAGAAGGACTGGCGTTTTACGACAAAATTTTTGATGAGCTAGCCAAACACAATATGCAACCATTTGTGACGCTTTCTCATTATGAGATGCCTTACGCCTTGGTTGAGAATTATGGTGGTTGGAGCGATCGTCGAGTGATCGAGTTTTTCGAGCGTTACGCTAAAACCGTGTTAGAACGCTACAAAGATAAGGTCAAACTGTGGCTTACCTTTAACGAAATCAACATGTCACTGCATGCGCCATTTACGGGAGTGGGTTTGCAAGAAGACGCCAGTGAACAAGAGATTTACCAAGCGATTCACCACCAGCTAGTCGCAAACGCGAAAGCGGTAAAACTGTGTCAGCAAATCGTACCAAACGGCAAGATTGGTAACATGCTGCTTGGCGCAATCAACTACCCATACACTTGTAACCCTGATGATGTGTTAGCCGCCATGCATGAAAACAACAAGTGGTTGTTCTTCGGTGATGTGCAGACTCGTGGTCAGTACCCAGGCTACATGAAACGTTACTTCCGTGAAAATGGCATTGAAATTCAGATGGAAGAAGGCGACTTAGAAGAGATCGCATCGGCAAGTGTCGATTTCATCTCATTCAGCTACTACGCAAGTGGCTGTGCGAGTGCCGATCCGAAACAGAAAGAAGTGGGTAACATCGTCGATAGCGTACCAAACCCATATCTTGAGAAGAGCCAATGGGGCTGGTTGATCGATCCAAAAGGCCTGCGCGTTTTGCTTAACTTCCTTCACGATCGTTACCAAAAGCCGCTATTTATCGTCGAGAATGGCTTAGGCGCTCGTGATGAATTCGATGAAAACGGGGAAATCCAAGACGATTATCGAATTTCATACCTTAATGACCATTTGGTTCAAGCACACGAAGCGATTCTTGATGGCGTTGAGTTGATGGGCTTCACCAGTTGGGGGCCAATCGACTTGGTGGCTAACTCAACCGCCGAAATGAGCAAGCGTTACGGTTATATTTATGTCGATCGTCATGATGATGGGCAAGGAACGCTAGAGCGTAAACGCAAGAAGAGCTTCTACTGGTATCAAGACGTAATTCGTACTTCAGGCGGTTCATTGAAAAGCTAAGCCTGTTGTCTGGATATAAAGTGCGACTGGGCATTCGCCTAAACCATCAAGCCCTGCATTTGCAGGGCTTGAATTTTAAGGTGTGAATGCACTTAGAGATTAAACTGCAATCTCTCCACCGTCTTCACGTCGAATGACAACCGTCGCCGCTCGTGGGCGCACAGAAACACCAGCAGGCGTTTCTTCGGCGGCATCTTCACTGTATGGCCAGTTGTCTGGGTGCTGAATATTCACAAACAATGATTTGTAATCAGGGCTGATAGTAAAGCCTGTCACTTCACAACCATTTGGTCCAACAAAGAAGCGTTTAAGCTCCGCTTGGTTATCCGCACCAATCACTGCTTGGTCACCATTCTCATCTGTCAGCTTAGATGGCACAACGGCCAACATTTGATCATTAGTGTAAGACGTAACTTCATCTGCACCGTTATCGGTCTGAATCCACAAAATACCACGGCCATCAAACGCTAATCCGTCAGGGCTAGCAAACTGGTTTAGCTCATTCAGGCCAGAACGGTTGGTATCTGCATCACCATTTGCTGGCGAACCAAAGACAAAGATATCCCAAGTAAAGTCTGTAGCTGAAGCCCCTTCATCCCAACGAATAACGTGACCAAACTTATTGTTCAAACGTGGGTTCGCAGGATTGGTTTCATCAGTACGGCGCGTATTATTCGTCAATGTTAAGTAAACCGAGCCTGTGAATGGATCAACCGTACACCACTCTGGGCGATCCATTGGAGTTGCCCCAACGAGGTCAGCCGCGCCTGCAGTATTGATGATAATTTCAGCCAATGAGTTAAAGTGATCCGCTAACGTACCACCAGATGTCGTAACACTATCAAGCGTTAGCGGCAACCAAGTACCTGTGCTGTCTTCATTGAAACGCGCAACATAAAGTGTGCCTTCGTCCATGTACTTATCGCCTGTCGCTAGGCGGTTTTCCGAGTTTGCATCTGCTGGATCCCACGCTGCCGCAGATTCAAATTTGTATAGGTACTCAAAGCGAGAGTCGTGACCAGAGTAGAATACCACTGGTTTGCCTTCTTCAAGCTTACCAAAAGTACAGCCTTCGTGACGGAAACGACCTAGTGCAGTACGCTTCTTCGCACGCGAGTTTTGCGTGTAAGGGTCAATTTCGACGATGTAACCGTGACCATTGGCTTCATTACGGTAATCATCCATTGCACTTGCTCCTGTTGGAGCCACATTAAAGCGAGAGAACTCATCAAGACGCTCTTCTGCATTTCCTGCAAGTGTTTCCCACAAGTAGCGTGTGCTTTGGTCATCAACACCAATGCGATCTTGTTCTTCTGTACGAGTCCCGGCGTTAACAAAGTAACCTGGCCAGTTCTCTTCACAAGTTAAGTAAGTGCCCCATGGCGTGTAGCCGTTGCCACAGTTGTTTAACGTGCCACGTGCTTGGCTGCCATCTGGCGAGAAACGAGTGACGGTTAGTGACGTGTGCGCGACTGGGCCAGATAAGTCCATTGCTGTCGCACCAGTGTAACGGCGGTTTAGTGGATCGGTATCAACCAACTTCCACATGTTGTCTTCCAGTTGAATGCGAACCACTGACACACCGTGCGCGTTAATCTCTTTACGCACTTCATCTACAATGGTACGTACGCCATTTTCAACCGTCGGACCGTTTGGATGCAGTGCTGATGTATCAATGTACTCGTGGTTGATGCAAAGCAGACCGTCGGTCGTACTGTCATTTAATGGGAAAAAGTGCATGCCATCATGGTGCATGCCCAACGCGTTAAGTTGGTCTGAGCTGGTATTGCTGCCATCATTTTTCCACGCGCTGCCTTGAGCATTAAGCGGTGTACCCCAAGGTACCAGTACTTGTGCGGTGTAGCCTTGTGGAATTGAAACGGCGTCAGTGAGTGAGCCAGGGATAGATTCAAAGTTAAGAACGGCTTTAGATACGCCTGAGCCACTGCTTACTGTACTTCCTGAGTCAGACGAATTACAACCAGCCAATCCGAAAGCACCAAACGCTGTCATCGCACTGATACCTAAACCACCTTTCAGAATGCTGCGTCGAGATAGGCTCGCTTCTAATACTTCTTCAAATGGTTTGTTTTCACTTTGGTTATAACGCGTCGCGTCAAAGGTTTCCTTGCTCATTTTTACTTTCCCGATCTTATAGTTTAATTAATAAATAAGTGATTAGTTGAACGGCAAGAAGTTTGGAGAAGAAAAATGACAAAAGTGCTTAAAACATATGAAACCTTGTGTTTCAGCAGTGCAGCAAACTCAGCAGCGTTACCAATTGAGCAATTAAGTTTTGGTCACATAATCACCAACTGTATCGCTTCATTCTGATTTTACTTGGGCTAAAGTGTGATAGAGGGTATAAGGTGTACGAATTCAAATCATCTACGAGAGATAATCATGAAATTAGACAAGATCGATAACAAGAGCCGTCGTATCCGTAAAAAGCTGTTCTTAGGTGAGTTCGCAATCCTAGGTTTCGAGATCAGCTGTGAAACAGACATTAACGACTTCGACCGTTACGATGCATTCGTTGATGACTTTATCGACTACATTGATGGGCTTGGCCTTTGCTTCGGCGGTGGTGGTCTAGAACTGTTTGAAGGCTTCCTATGCTCTACTGACCGTTACGGCAGTGCTACTGAAGAGCAAAAAGCACAAGTTATTGCATGGTTAGAAGCACGTCCAGAAGTGAAAAGCGCAAAAGCTGGCGACTTGGTTGACGCAAACTACCTGTAAGTAACAGAGTCATACTGACAATAATAAAAAGCTGGTCTCCGGACTGGCTTTTTTACTTTTGGAAGTGTGTGATAGTAAAAGTAGAGTGCTGGGAGGTTGTGCGGAGTGAATGTGATTGTGGCGTTTTTGAGCTGGCAATCAGCGGGAAACGGCGTTCCACTGCCAGCTCGTGCCTTTAGGTATCATTAACTATGATTTTTTAGCTGGTGCGTCTTTCGTGTCTTTCCAGTATTGAATGCGCACACGATGTAGCTGAGCTCTTCTAGTCTTTTTCATAGTAAAATCCCTCATCTTATATAAGTAACGCTCCTTATGGAGCTTATTGTCTAAGGTCGAATCCCCTTCAATCTATAAGGGAACCAATTATTTAACCGTGACCAATTTCACAACATAATGATAATTGCCGATTTCTTGCAGTCACCTTTGGCTAGTAAACGGCGTATTATCTCTCTGACACGGTTAACTTACTCACCAGATATGACAGAAAAATGGCAATCAAGTTCCCTATATTATCTGTCACTGAATCTTAATAATGATTCCTGAAAAATTTTGCAAGTAAGATATCAATTGCCCATCACTTTCAACCGAGCAACTCTTTTCGCGTTCGTGATCGCAGTTGTGTGCAACCCAATTAAGGCTGGATTCGCTGCTGATATTGCTGGCGGTACTCGCGTGGCGTAAGCCCTTTATACGTTTTGAAGTGACGATTAAACAGGGCTTGGTTTCGATACCCTACTCTCTCAAACACAATTCCAATCGGCAAAGGCGTTGATTGCAGCAAATCTGCGGCATGATTGATCCGCAATTTCATTAGGCGTTGGCTAAACGGCTCTTTAAAGTGCTTTTGAAACAATCTTGTGACCGCACTGTCACTCAGTGATAAATGGTTCGCCAAGTTCGCGAGCGTCACTTTGCTAGCAAAGTGCTGTTCGAGATACGCGTTGACACTTGCCACTCGTTCTCTTTCCTGTAATTCGTGTTCACTCATCGATAAGTAAGAGTGAGTCATCAGTGTTTTCGCTCCTTCATCGTGAGCAATCAGAGACAAAACATGGAGAAATCTCGAGAGTTGCTCCATTGCAGGAAACCTCATGAGCTCATGTAGAAGATCCACAACGTGCTGAGCTGTCCGCTCAGAAAACACTACACCTTTGTTGGCCGCCTTTAAAAGCGGATCAAGCTTTCTAAGCTCTGCGCAATAGAACATCAAATTGGCAATCCACTCACGCTTAAACCAAATCACATGAGTCTCGCACTTGCTTTCGACCAATGTGGAGTGAATTGAATGAGGCACACCAGGCGCGATCAATAGCATTTGGTTGTGAGTCACTTCTAATTCGTGATGACCAATATGCAAACTGCCAGTGAAGTGGCGATGGATGACTAATTCAAACACATCATCGTGAAAATGGAGATCGTACTCTTTTTCTGGCTCATCAATGCGACGATAGCGCCAAGAAAAACCTGGTCTTTGTGGTACTTTTTCGATGTGTGCCATTGGCTACTCCACAAAATAGTATTGTTTCACGCTCAAATAATATCAGTATTGCCAGCTTAATCTTCATCACGCCGAAATAGTATTGATATTAAGCGGCATACTATCAACTTTGTGTCGTCACGCTCCTTATTGTTGCCTTGAAAGACAAGATAACTAAGGAGGCTTTCATGAGTCACTTCACTGTCAAGCTACGCCAAGTCCTGCACAAAACACGTGATGAATGGGCAACATTCGCCATCAAAGAAATGGAAATTCCACCTAATACTATCGCCAAATTTTATGGCTACAAATCGAGTTGTGATCTTGAGCAAATTCTTAAACAGGATGAAAACGACACCAATTCGGACATTTGCTCGACACCTTGTGCGAGATCTCTTACAAGCAATGTAAGCAAAACGACCATCATTGACTAAGACAAAATCGAAAAATTAAAATAAGCCATTGAAAATTATCAGTTATATCATTTCAAACAATATTCGCTGCCAAAGTTTTTTTACCTAGCTAATTGAGAGTAATCAGCAAAACATCAATACTGATTGTGTCGACAGGATGTTGGCGGGAACAGGAAAAAAACCTAATGGACTAGGTATCTTCAGGATGAAGATTTGGTAGCTTAGGATGAGTTATCAGCAAGGATGTAGTTAAGCTCTAGGATAGAGTTCGCCCGTCAGGATGATAGGCAAGAATGGACACCGCTAGGAAGGCGATGAACAAGGAACTCGGTTAAAGGACTTAGCCACAATCAAGGATAGATGCAGGGAGCACCTATAGTAGCCGGATTGCTGCGAAAGAGAATAAGCCCCGTCTGGGAAACCAGGCGGGGTTTTATTTTGTCTGCTATTTATTATTCACAAGGCACCCGATTCTCTTGCGTCGATTTATTCCGTGCCGTGCTATCATTTTCTCTACGTCTTTCAGCAAGCTCACAGCAAATCTCACATTATGCTTAATCCTGTTTGGTTACATACATTTAAGACATTGATTGAAGTCGGTCATTTCACACAAACGGCAGAAAAACTTTTTATGACCCAACCTGGTGTCAGCCAACACATCAAAAAGTTAGAGCAAAGTTGTCAGCATGCGCTGATCAAACGTGAAAACAAAAGCTTCGAATTAACAGAGCAAGGTCGGATTGTTTACGCCTACGCGCTGGAGTTAGAAGAAAGAGAGAAAGCGTTGCTCGAAGAACTCAGTTTTGATGATGCATTTTCAGGTCACTGTAAACTGGCCTGTTCTGGCGCAATGGCATTGATGCTGTATGGCCCTCTTTTAGAAAAGCAAAAACAGCACCCAGGCTTATCGCTGCATTTAGAAGCCGCACCCAATCACTCGATTCTCAATGCAATAACGGAAGGAAGCATTGATATTGGTATCGTAACTGATGTTCCTCACAAAGGTTTATTTCACAGTGAAAGAATTGGTAAGGAGCAGTTGTGCTTAGTCCTACCTAATCAATACCGCGAAAAGCAGATAACACCACAACTCTTGCACGACTGTGGTGTCATTGCCCATCCTGATGCCAAGCACTACATGACGCTGTTTTTTGACCAATGCGCGGAACAAGAGCTCCAAGAAATTAAGATGAGCGATTTACCATTATCCGGCTACGTGAATCAATTAAGCCAAATTTTACTACCTGTGAGTAAAGGACTCGGCTTCACCGTGCTGCCTCAAAGTGCTGTCGACAACTTCCCACAAAAAGATACCTTGCACATCGCACAACTGAAAAACACCGTGTGTGAAGAGTTATTTTTAGTTCGCAAACGCAGTCGTGTTCTGCCACTGCGCTATCAAACAATTAAAGATGTGTTATTGGACGTCATCACAAACTCAAAACAAACTACAGAATAGCCTAGCGTTTTAAACTCGTCGTAATCCGTTTGCTTAAAAAAGTCCACAGACAACTTCCGGCTTACGACGCTGAGAATGCCCGATGATTCAACAAATTATTTTTGTCGTAACGACGAGTTTTTTTCGTTTTCTTCTCGCGAGAAAAAAACCTAAGGTGCGCACCTCTAACGAAGTGGTTGTCCAACCACACATCTAAATCGTTGAAGTCAGTAGGTAATATCACCTAAATATCACATACCTGCTGCATTCTATACTCTATACTTATATTTTTAATTTGGTACTGACTTACTAAGGAATTGCCATGCGTATTGCTATTCTCTCTCGTAATGAGAATTTATATTCAACCATGCGCCTAAAACAGGCAGGTGAAGAGCGTGGACATCAAGTAGACGTCATCGATACTCTGCACTGTTATATGGACATTACGAGCAACAACCCTAAGATCCGCTATAAGGGTGAAGAATTGCCACAATACGACGCTGTGATTCCTCGCATCGGTGCATCCATCACATTCTACGGTACCGCGGTTGTACGTCAGTTTGAAATGATGGGCACATTTTGTGTCAACGAATCGGTCGCGATCAGCCGCTCTCGTGACAAATTACGCTCGTTGCAACTGTTATCGCGTAAAGGCATCGGCTTGCCGCGCACTGGCTTTGCTCACCACCCTGATAACATTCAGGACGTGATCAAAAATGTTGGTGGCGCACCTCTAGTGATTAAATTACTAGAAGGCACTCAAGGCATCGGTGTTGTGCTTGCTGAAACCAACAAAGCAGCAGAAAGCGTGATCGAAGCATTCATGGGGTTGAAAGCAAACATCATGGTGCAAGAGTTCATCGAAGAAGCTAAAGGCGCAGACATACGTTGCTTTGTTGTCGGTAATAAAGTGATTGCAGCGATGAAGCGCCAAGCGAAAGAAGGCGAGTTCCGTTCGAACCTTCACCGCGGCGGCTCTGCACAGTTAGTGCGACTAAGCAAAGAAGAACGCGCTACTGCGATTAACGCGGCAAAAGTCATGGGGTTAAACCTATGCGGTGTAGATATCCTTCAATCTAAAAACGGCCCAGTGGTAATGGAAGTGAATTCTTCACCAGGTCTTGAAGGTATCGAGCTCGCAACAGAAAAAGACGTTGCTGGTATGATTTTCGACTTTATCGAGAAAAACGCAAAACCACACGCAAACCGTACTCGTGGTAAAGGTTGATAATTGTTTGAGTGAGAGCCTGCTCAGTAGGCTCTCGTATTACTCATCGCTAGGATGACACTATGAATCAGAAAATGATCATTGGGAACGCCGAAGCTATTTGCTTACCTGAGTTAGGGATTACTCACCTTGAAGCGCGCATTGATACGGGCGCACAAACCTCTTCATTGCATGTAGATAACATTGATTGTTTTGAAAAAGATGGTCAGTCTTACGTTGCATTCGATCTACACCCAGATGTTTATCATTTAGAACAAGTGGTTCGCTGCACAGCGAAGCTAAAGGCAAACCGTAAAGTGAAATCTTCAAACGGTACTTTTGAGCACCGCTGCGTTATCACCACCATGCTGCGCATGGGTGACAAACAATGGCCAATCGACATTACGTTGACCAACCGTGAAAAAATGACTTACATGATGTTGCTAGGCCGTCAGGGTATGGCAGACAAAGTGCTGGTCGACCCTAGCCAATCTCATTTATTGGCATCTTAACCCCGTAGCTTCAGATGAGTGATCGAACGTTTTTGTTGAGCATCACTCGTCTGGCTTTATCTTCGTCTACTTCCTGCGAAATAGCGCAAACAACAAGCCCTTAGCTTTAACCTTTGTTACGCGCCAATGGGTCATCGGCTTAGTCGGCGCAGTATGCAGAATGTGCTGATACGCTTTTTCATCAAAAGTCACCTCTCCCCCATGCGCCAAAAGCAAACATTGCGGATTCATCTCAAACACACGCTTTAATGATTGGCGATATTGGTTTGGATGAAATATGGGAAACGGCGCAATCAGGTGTTTCTTAACCTGCACCATCAAATCCGCCACATACAATACATCTTGTTCAGAATGATAAACCGACAAATCTCTATCGGTATGTCCCTGCGTTTCTAGTACCTGCCAATCATCAAACCCCGGAATACACTCACCATCGATGAGTTCGATATCGGGCTTTAGCTTGCGCGAATACCACAGGTTTTGCTTTGGTTTACGCATCCGGTTCGCCATCCAGCGCGCTAACATCAAATCGGTCAAATGCATTAGCCAACCGTCTACACCGCTATACCACTGGCTCTCTCGCTTTGCGGCCAATAGCTTACATCCAGTTAAATCACGCAGTTTGTGTGCGCCACCAGCGTGGTCTGGATGCATGTGAGTTACAACGACCAACTTTAGGTCAGAAAAAGGACGATGGAGTTGATGTTCAATAAAATCTTTAAGGTGAGGAATATCTGCTCGACTTGCACCATCAAGCAACATTAATTTATCGGGATATTCGGCGAGATACATGGTCTGAATGTATCCCTGAATTCTGTGCAGCTGCAAAATATGTCCTTATTTGAGTGAGATTTTTCATGACAGCTTCCTTGCTGGTCAGACCAACTATAACAGCTGAATGGACGCTCTGGTAAACAAATGTTCACATCAGCGCACGACAAGAAATCATAATCGAGATGATAGATTTTAATCATTAGACTCAGCGGCACTTTTATCCGTTAATGCGCG